>NZ_RZRK01000361.1:0-6031 GCF_003997835.1 Mesorhizobium sp. M7A.F.Ca.CA.004.12.1.1 | reverse complement strand
GGCATGCGCTCGATCGAGCACGTCAAGCGCTTCACCACCAACGGCATGGCGACCGACCAGGGCAAGACCTCCAACATGCACGGCCTGGCGATTGCCGCCGAGACGCTGGGAAAGCCGATCCCGGAGGTCGGCCTGACCACGTTCCGTGCGCCCTATACGCCGGTCACCTTCGGCGCGATCGTCAGCCATGCGCGCGGTCCGCTGTTCGACCCGACGCGCAGAACCGCGATCCATCCCTGGGCCGAGGCGCAAGGTGCCGTGTTCGAGGATGTCGGCCAGTGGAAGCGCGCCTGGTATTTCCCCAAGGCGGGCGAGGACATGCATGCCGCGGTCGACCGCGAATGCGTCGCGGTGCGCAAGACGGCGGGCCTGTTCGATGCCTCTACGCTGGGCAAGATCGAGGTGGTTGGGCCGGATGCGGCCAAGTTCATGGAACTGCTCTACACCAACCCATGGGAGAAGCTGGAACCCGGCCGCTGCCGCTACGGCATCATGCTGCGCGAGGACGGCTTCATCTATGACGACGGCGTCGTCGGCAGGCTGGCCCCCGACCGTTTCCACGTGACGACGACGACCGGCGGCGCGCCGCGCGTCATGAACCACATGGAGGATTATCTCCAGACCGAGTTCCCGCATCTCAATGTCTGGCTGACCTCGATCACCGAGCAGTGGGCTGTCATCGCCGTGCAAGGGCCGAGCGCGCGGAAGATCATAGAGCCCTTGGTCGAAGGCATCGACATGTCCGACGAGGCGCTGCCGCATATGTCGGTGCGTGAAGGCAAGATCTGCGGCGTGCCGACGCGGTTGTTTCGCATGTCGTTCACCGGCGAGCGCGGCTTCGAGGTCAATGTGCCGGCCGACTATGGCCAGGCGGTCTGGGAAGCCCTGTGGGCCGAGGGCCAGAAGCATGGTGCGGCCGCCTACGGCACCGAGGCGATGCACGTGCTGCGCGCCGAAAAAGGCTACATCATCGTCGGCCAGGACACGGATGGCACGGTAACGCCGAACGACGCCGGGCTCGACTGGGCGGTCGGCAAGAAGAAGACCGATTTCGTCGGCATCCGCGGCCTGACGCGGCCGGATCTGGTCGCCAAGGGCCGCAAGCAGCTGGTCGGCCTCAAGACCAGGGACCCCAAAGTGGTGCTGGAAGAAGGCGCGCAGGTCGTCGAGGATCCCAAGCAGGCGATCCCGATGAAGATGATCGGCCATGTCAGCTCGAGCTATTGGTCGGAAAATTGCGGCCGCTCGATCGCATTGGCGCTGGTCGCCGGCGGCCGCGACCGGATGGGCGAGACCCTCTATGTGCCGATGCCGAATGGGGTGATCGAAGTGGAGGTTACCGGCATGGTATTCTTCGACGAGACGGGAGGGCGCCTCAATGGCTAAGGCCGCTGCAAGGAAGACGGCTCCGGCCGCATCGCCTTCGGTCGAACGCCGTCCGGCGCTGGCTGGGCGCAGCACCACTGCCGCCGCCGTCAAGGTCGAGGTGCTGCCGTCGGCCGAGCGCGTTTCACTGCGTGCGCCGGAGGCTTCGGCCGCAGCGCTTTCGAAGGCGCTCGGCGTGACCTTGCCGAACAAGCCGAAAACCTCTGCCGCGAAGGGCGGGCGCACCGTCTTGTGGCTCGGTCCCGACGAATGGCTTGTGATCGATGAGGCCGGCAACGATCCGCTCGCCGATTGCGCCAAAGTATCCGCGCTGCATTCGGCGGTCGGCGTCTCGCATCGCAACATCGCGATATCGGTGACGGGCCCTGGGGCAGCGGCGACGATCAATGCTGGCTGCCCGCAGGACCTGTCGCTCGACGCCTTCCCGGTGGGCGCAGCGTCGCGCACCATCCTGGGCAAGACCGAGATCGTGCTGCTGCGCACAGCCGCCGATGCCTTCCGGGTCGAATGCTGGCGTTCCTTCTCGGACTATGTCTTTACTTTCCTGTCCGAGGGATCGCGCGACGCTGCGGTCTGAACTCGGAACGTTTTGCAGGGCACGCTCGTTCTGCATCCGCACGCCGAGGGAGAATGCCGATGCCGTCGAATTCCGCACCGAAGTCGCCGGTCATAAAGACATCGGCCGTCCGCTCGCTCGAACATGAGCGACATGAAGCCCCGAGCGCCGAAGAGGAACTCGAGGAAGGCCTCGAAGACACGTTCCCGGCCAGCGATCCGATATCCATTACCGGAACCGCCATCCCCGGCGCCCCGGCGAAACCGGGCACGGCCAAGACCGTGCCGGGGCGCAAGAAGCGCAAGACGTAGTATTCCATCGGGCCAGGCGGCATCGGCACCTTCTCAATCCCTTTTGACATGCTATTTAAAGCGCTTTGGGAGATGAAAATGCCGACAAAAGCGATCGTTTGGGGCGAGAATGTCCACGAGCAGACCAATGAAGCCGTGCGCGACCTCTATCCCTTGGGCATGCATGGCACCATTGCCGCCGCCCTCAACCAGGACAAGGGCATCGAGGCGACCACCGCCACCTTGCAGGAGCCCGAGCACGGCCTGAGCGAAAAGCGCCTGGCGGCCACCGACGTGCTTTTGTGGTGGGGCCACGCGGCGCATGGCGAGGTCAAGGACGAGATCGTCGAGCGGGTGCAGAAGCGGGTGTGGGAAGGGATGGGCTTGATCGTGCTTCATTCCGGCCACTACTCGAAGATATTCAAGCGGCTGATGGGCACGCCCTGTTCGCTGAAATGGCGCGAGGCGGGCGAGCGCGAGCGCGTCTGGGCGATCAACCGCGGCCACCCGATCGCGCAAGGCATCGGCGAGTGCCTGGAGATCGGCGAGACCGAAATGTATGGCGAGCCCTTCGCCGTGCCGGAGCCGCTGGAGACGGTGTTCGTCTCCTGGTACGAGGGTGGCGAGGTGTTCCGGTCCGGGCTGACCTACCAGCGCGGCGCGGGACGGATCTTCTACTTCTCGCCCGGCCACGAGACCTATCCGATCTATCACAATGAGGGCGTGCAGCAGGTGCTGCGCAACGCCGTGCACTGGGCGCACAACCCGGCGCCGGCATGGTCCGGCATCACCAATGCGTCGAACGTGCCGACGGATGCGGCCAAGGAGAAGATCGTGCAGAAGGGGCTGCGCCTGCATGCCGACGGCGACAAGGGCCTGAGTTGATTCGGGCCTGAGCTGATTGGGGTGTGAGGTGGCTGGGGGCCTGAACTGATGCATCGAATTCTTCTGCTCGGCACCGGCGGCATCGCCGGACATCATGTCGATGAGTTTGCCGGGATTCCCGGCTGCAGCATCGTCGCTTGCGTCGATCAGGTGCCTGGCCGCGCGGCGGCGTTTGCCGCCGTCAGCAAGATCGGCGAATCTTTCGAGAGCCTGGAGGCGGCGATCGCCTGCGGTCAGTTCGATGCCGCCATCAACGCGACGCCGGATGGTGCGCATATGGCAACGACGCTGGCGCTGCTTGCCCAGGGAAAGCATGTGTTTTGCGAAAAGCCGCTGGCGCCGAACCACGCCGACGCGCTTGATATGACCGAAGCGGCCGAGGCTGCAGGGGTGGTCAACATGGTCAACCTGACCTATCGCAACTCACCGGCGATCCATGAAGCGCGGCGCATGGTGCTGGCCGGCGAGATCGGCGTGTTGCGCCATGTCGAGGCAAGCTACCGGCAAAGCTGGCTGGTCAGCCAGTCGTGGGGCGACTGGCGGGTCGAGGACAAATGGCTCTGGCGCTTGTCGAGCCGGCACGGTTCGACCGGTGTGCTGGGCGATGTCGGCATCCATATCCTGGACTTCGCCACCTATGGCGCCGGCCAGGATATCGTCAGCCTGCATGCCGATCTGGTGACGTTTCCGAAGGCCGAGGGCGAGCGCATCGGCGACTATGTGCTGGACGCCAATGACAGCGTGGCAATGACGGCGCGGCTCAGTTCCGGTGCGCTCGCTACGATCGTGGCGAGCCGCTACATGACCGGCCACGCCAACGATCTGTCGCTGGCCCTGCACGGCACCAAGGGCGCCATCAGGGTCGAAACCGACGGCAAGGCATCGAACCTGTCGGCCTGTCTCGGCGGCGATGTCGATCTTCAGCGCTGGCAGATCTTGGCGCTGCCCAGTGTCAAGCGCAATGCGCGACGCTTTGCCGATGCGCTGGATACAGGCCGGAATGGCGATCCGTCGTTCCGGCGTGCCGCGGACATGCAAAAGCTGATCGACGCGGCCTTCGAGAGTTCAGCGGCGAAGCTGCCGGTTTCGGTCGGCTGAAGCTGGCCGGCTTGTGCCGGCCAGACGCGATCTTTGCTGATGTCAAAATGCGCTTGGTACAATCCACGGATTGATGCTGATGCCGAGCCGCGGGCCCTTGCCTTCAGCGGTATTTTGCGTGGCACCCTTCTTCTCGACCGAACCGGTCGAAGCGCAATCGAGCTTCACGTTGGTCCTGGTGTCAACGCAGGCCGCCACCGGCGCATGCTTGACGGGATGGGTGGTGTTGGCGGCGAAGGCCGAGCCCGAAAGTGCCAGCACGGCGGCGAGGGTGAGGAGTGTCTTTTTCATTGTCAGTCTCCGGTTTCCGGGTCGAATTCAATTCGTACCGACGGGTGAATTTCTCTCGTACATGTACGATACGCTGTACATATACGCCCGTCGATCGCGAAGTTCAAGGAAAACCGTACGCGTACAATAAATTTTTGTTAACCAAGAACCCCCAGGTCTGGAGGGGAATACACAAAACCAGGAAACGGCGTTCAGCAGTTGACCGGTGTCTCGGTCAGCGGCGGGACGTTTTGCGTGCTGAGCGTGGCGAGCGTGAAATCGCACATCCGCTTCACGAAGGCCTGCGGATCGCCGAAGGGGTAGAACGGAAAGGTGATGAGCAGCGAGATCGTGCCGTGGCCGACCGCCCACAGCATGGTGGCGATGGCGCGCGGATCGCCCTGCAATTTGCCGGCGGCGACGCAGGCCTCGACCCTGCTGATCAGCACCTTCATAGCAGGGTTGCTCTCCTCCATTTCATTGTAGCCTTCCGGCAGCTTGGTCTTTTCGGTCATGAACACGGTGCGGTATTCGTTGGGATTGCCGAGTCCGAAAGCGGCATATTCGGTCATCACCGCCTGCAAGGCCTCGATCGGATCATCGGATGGATGCTCCTCGATGCGGCGGGCCAGCGTCTCGAACGCATCCTCGGCCAGAGCGAACAGGATGTCCTGCTTGTCGGCGAAGTAGGAATAGACAGACATCGGGGCGTAGCCGACCCGCTTGGCCAATTTGCGGATGGTCAGGCCTTCATAGCCTTCTTCCTGGACGAGCTTGTGCGCGGCCTCGACAAGTTCGGAGCGCAGTTCGGCCTTTTGCTTCTCGCGGCGTGTCTGGACGCTCTGCGGCAAGATCTGGTGCCTTTGGTTGGTTGGTGGCTGGCTAAATTATATACGCTGTACGGAAACGGACAAGGGCACGGGAAGTTCCCAAGCGGTATGCTTCGGATCGTGCCGACGCTTGTCGAGGTTGGCGGCACCCGTGATCAGCACCTTTGCTCCGTCAAAGCGGCCCATCACGCCTCCTTGTCGATCAGCTTCGCGGCAAGGCGCGAAAGCAGCTTTACCGCCTCGCCATAGGTCCGGGCCTTTTCCGGATTGGAGGCGTTGCCGTCCAGCGCCCGCTTGTAGACGCCCTGGCAAATCGCGGCCAGCCGGAAGAAGGAAAAGGCGAGGTAGAACGTCCAGTTGCCGATACCGGTGAGCCCGCGCCGCCGGCAGTAGGCGGCGACGTAGTCCTCCTCGGAGGGCAGGCCGAGTGCGGAACGGTCGACACCGCCCAGGCCGCGAAAGCCGGAAGCGTGCGGCAGCCGCCATTGCATGCATTGATAGGCGATATCGGCGAAGGGGTGGCCTGATGTCGACAATTCCCAGTCGAGCACCGCCAGCACCTTCGGCCGGTCCGGCGCGAAGATCAGATTGTCCAGCCGGTAGTCGCCATGCACCAACGAGATCCGGCCGTCATCGGCGGGCATACGCGTTTCCAACCAGGCAATCAGCCGGTCCATGTCGGCGACTGCGTCAGTCTCCGAGGCGCGGTACTGGCT
>NZ_RZRK01000360.1:0-6054 GCF_003997835.1 Mesorhizobium sp. M7A.F.Ca.CA.004.12.1.1 | reverse complement strand
TCGACGATCTCGCCCTGGTCCATGAAGATGACGCGGTCGGCGACCTGGCGGGCGAAGCCCATCTCGTGGGTGACGCAGAGCATGGTCATGCCTTCGTTGGCCAGTTCGATCATGGTGTCGAGGACTTCCTTGACCATCTCCGGGTCGAGCGAGGAGGTCGGCTCGTCGAACAGCATGATCCTGGGATTCATGCAGAGCGCGCGCGCGATCGCCACGCGCTGCTGCTGGCCGCCCGAAAGCTGGGCGGGATATTTGTGGGCCTGTTCGGGAATGCGCACGCGGGCGAGGTATTTGCGCGCGGTCTCCTCCGCCTTCGCCTTGGCGATGCCGGAAACCTTCATGGGCGCTAGCGTGCAGTTTTCGAGCACCGTCATGTGCGGGAACAGGTTGAACTGCTGGAACACCATGCCGACGTTGCGGCGCACCGCCTCGACGTTCTTCGGCCCCGCGGTGAGTTCGATGCCGTCGACGACGATCTTGCCGCTGCGGACCTGCTCGAGCTGGTTGATGCAGCGGATGAGCGTCGACTTGCCCGAGCCGGACGGGCCGCAAAGGACGATTCGCTCGCCTGTGCGGACCGTCAGGTTGACGGCCTTCAGCGCATGGAAAGCGCCGTAGTATTTCTCGACGTTTTCCATGCTCACCGCGAGCGAGACGGTTGCGTTCGCCTGTTCTGAACTCACGTGGACATCTCCCTGCGGCCGGCCGTGCCTGAACCTACTTCTCGGCGTTTTCGATGAAGTCCGGCAACGGCGCCTTCATCCATTGCTCGTGCAGCTTGCCCAGGCTTCCGTCCTTCTTCTTCCCGTTCAGGAAGTCGTTGACGGCGGCAAGCAGCTCGGGCGAGTCCTTGCGCACGACGATACCCTGCGCCTGCTGGCGCAGCAGGAACTTCTTGGTGAAGCGGTCCGGCGCCGTCTTTTCGATCTGGCCGATCGCGATGTCGGCAACGCCGAGCAGCGGCACCTGGCCGGAGATCAGTGCCTGCGCGGAGGAGGCGTCGTCGTCGTAGCGCTGGACGTTGGTGTCGGCCGCGGCGATTGCCGTCACGGCGGTATCCTGCGTGGTGCCGCGGGTGACGCCGATCGTCTGGCCCGCGAGGCCCGCCTTGTCGGTGATGGCGATATCCTTGTCGCCATAGACGAACTGCTCGAGACCGGCATAGGGCACCGAGAAGTTGACAACCTTGAGGCGTTCCTCGGTGATGCCGAGCGTGGCAAACAGCACGTCGGCCTGGCCCGACAGCAGGTACTGGATGCGGTTGGCCGAGGTCACCGGCAGGATGGTCAGCTTGACGCCGATGCTGTCGGCGAACTCCTTGGCGAGATCGGGATCGTAGCCGACGGCCTGGCCGTTGGAATCGAGCAGGCCGAAGGGTGGGTAATCGACCAGCGAGCCGACGGTGATCGTGCCTTTGTCCTTGATTTCCTTCAAGGTCAGGGCTGAAGCCGGCATCACGGTGACGGCCGCCGCGACCGCGACGCTCGCGACGAACGTCAGAGCATTTTTCCAGAGTGTCATCAGGTGTATCCTCCCTTTCAAAAAATGGATCCCCGACATCGAGGGTCCGGACAATTCGAGACGTCAGCGTGTCGCCAGAGCGGCGTAATGCCCTTCCATGCGCCGGGCGTAGACCGAAAGCGGCCAGCACAGGCAGAAGTAGATGATGGTCACCAGCCCGTAGACCTTGAGCGGCGAGTAGGTCGCGTTGTTCATGATCTGCGCGGCGCGCATCAGCTCGACGAAGCCGATGATCGAGGCGAGCGACGTGCCCTTGATCAGCTGGACGAGGAAGCCGACGGTCGGCGCCACGGCGATGCGCGCGGCCTGCGGCAGGATCACCGATTTCATCCGATCGAAATAGGACAGGCCAAGCGCCCAGCTCGCCTCGCTCTGGCCTTCCGGCACCGCCTGGATGCAGCCGCGCCAGATCTCGCCGAGAAAGGCGGCGGCGTGCACGGTAAGCGCCAGTGCGGCCGCCACCCAGGGGCTGACGCCGAAGCCGATGATCTGCAGGCCGAAATAGGTGAGGAAGAGCTGCATCAAGAGCGGCGTGCCCTGGAACAGGCGAATGAAGCCGAGCGCCGGCAGGCAGAGCAGCCGGTATTTCGACACCCGCGCCAGCGCCACCACGAGTCCGCCGACGGCGCCGCCGGCAAAGGCGGCGGCCGAAAGCGCGATGGTCCACTGGACAGCCAGAACGATGAACCAGAATTCCTGTATGCCGAAGGGGCGGATCATGACCTCGCTCCTACCGGCTTAAGGGATAGTTAAAGGCGAGGCGCTGGATCAGGCGGAACAGGCCGGAGAAGCCGAGCGACATGACGAGGTACATGCCGGTGATGACAAGATAGACCTCGAAGGCGGTGAAGGTTCGCTGCTGGATGTCGTTGCCGGCGGCGGCCAGGTCCGTCGCCGAGATCACCGAGACGACGCTGGTCGACAGCATCAGGTAGACGAACTGGCTGGTCAGCGCCGGGTAGATGGTACGCACCGCCTGCTTCAGGATGATGTAGCGGAAGATCTGCAGGCGGTTGAGCCCGAGCGCGACGCCGGCCTCGACCTGGCCCTTGGCGATGGATTCGATGCCGGCCCGGATGATCTCGGTGGCGAAGGCGCCGACATTGACCACCAGCGCCACGATGGCGGCGGTGTTCGGCGTCATGCGGATGCCGAATTCCGGCAGCGCGAAATAAATGAAGTAGATCTGCGCCAGGAAGGGTGTGTTACGGACGAGCTCGATATAGGCGTCGATCAGCCAGCGCAGCGGGGGCGGCCCGCCGGTCTTGGCAAAGGCCAGCACGACGCCGACGATCAGGCCGAGAATCATGGCAACGAACGAGAGCTGGATGGTGATCCACGCGCCCGTTAGAAGATGGTCCATGTTCGCGAACACGGGCGCGAATAGGAGCTGATACTGCATGACCTCCCTAACTTCCGGCTGCTCCAGAAATGCCTGCCCGCCACGCTCCGATCCGCCGACCGCGCGCGCCTTCCCTATCGGGGAAGCTTAAGCCGGCGGCGCGATGCAGGGATATTATCGGTTCGGTTCCCCCCACCTCGCCAAATGTGTTGGCTGGCGCCGCCCGCGCGGCGGTTCAATCCAGCCGGTAGACGCGCCGCGCGGTGCCGGCAAACAGCCCGCGTTTCACGCCGTCGGATGCGCCGGAAACGATGCGCTTGAAGGCGTTCCAAAGGGCGGCATAGCCGATGCCCATCCGGTCGACCGGGAAGTTGCTCTCGAACATGGCGCGGTCGGCTCCGAAGAGTTCGATGCAGGTCTCGATGTAGGGACCCCACATGGAGGCGAGCTCGGCCGAGGTCGGCGGCGCGGGCCGGGTGTTGTAGTCGTAGGCGGCAAGCCGCATCATCATGCCGCCGAGCTTGATCGAGACGTTCGGGCACGTGGCGAGTTCGGCCATCGACGCTTTCCAGGCGGCGAAGACCTCGTCCTTGCGGCCGGCATAGGGGCCGTAGCCGAGCGGGCAGCCGCAATGGCCCATGACGATGCAGGCCTCGGGAAAGGCGCGCGCGAGGTCGGTGACGTCGGCGAGCTGGGGATGGTAGAGCCAGGCGTCAAAGGACAGGCCCATGGCGACGAGCCGGGCAAATCCGGCGCGAAAATCCGGCTGCCCGTAAAGCCCGGGCGCGATGCCCGGAAAGCTGTTGCCGATGATCGGGTCGGCGTCCCAGCCGCCTGAGTGGCGGATGCCTCGGAAACGACCGCCGCCGGCCCGTACATGCGCCTCCAGGACCGGCGCGACGCCGTCGCCGAGCATCAGGTCGGCGAAGCCGACGATGCCGGCCGCAACGCGGATCGGCCCGTAGATGCCATTGTCGCACATGGCGGCGATGCCGGCGGCGACCTCGGTCTCACCGACGGGCTGCATCTCCTTCGGGCCGAAGGCGCGATCCCATTCGTAAGCGTTCATGTGAACGGTGGCGACGACCGTGTGGCCGCTGTTGGCATCGGCGAGGAACTCGTCGAGCATGTAGCGGTGGCCGCTGGTGGTGCGAAGGTCCCAGAGATGATGATGGGTGTCGATGATCTCCAATTCGGGGTCGAGAATGACCTCCGGCTCTGCCGTCGCCAGCCAGGCTTCGTCCGGCGGGAAAATACGGCCGTATCGGGTGGGCAGTCTGGACGAACGCATCGGTATTCCCTGTCTCATTTGTCGGTGGACCGCGAAGCCGGCTGCCTCACGGAGCGGGCACGAGCCGGCAACGCAATGCCGATCCCGTGCCGGTGACGGCGAGTTCGCACGGCGCCGCGACGTCGAACGGTTGCGTCAGCGTGCCGGTGAAGACCGCGCCGCCACGCCTCAGGACCTGTCCCCGTTCGCGCAGATGCGCGATCAGGTGGCCGAGCACCGCGAGCGTATCGGGCAGATCGTCGCCGCGCAGGCCGCGGGCGCGCAAATGGCCGTCGACCGTGACGCCGGCATGTGCGGCGATGTCGCCGATCGCGTCAAGATCGACGGTTTGGCCCAGGACCACCGCATGCGACACGCAATTGTCGGCGATCGTGGCCGGCACGCCGATGCTCTGGCGGTCGGGAAGGCGCGAGGAGACGATTTCGAAGCCGATATGCGCGGATTCGATCAGGTCTGGGGTGACGACGGGTCCCGCATCGCACGCCAGCACGAGCGCGATCTCCAGTTCGATAGTGACGCTGGCATCGCGGGGCACGATGACGTCTTCGCCACTGACGTGGCGGCGCGGCGCCAGGATGCGCCCGAAGATCGGACGGGAGAGACCGGCGCCGCGATAGAAGTTGCGCCCGGCGAGGCCGATCTTCCAGCCGACTACCGCATGGCCGAGGAGTGCGATCAGCCGGTCCTGGACATCGTAGCCTTCGGCGAGGCTGCGCGGCCGTACGTCGGCGCGCAATCCGGCCGGCTGCGCACCGGCGCGCCATGCGTTCGCCAGTCCCTCTGCCGCGCGGTCGGGATCGAAGCTGTCGCTCATGGCGTCAACGGCCCGTCATCAGGCGAAGAAGACGCCGCCATTGACGTTGACGATCTCGCCGCAGAAATTGCTCGCCCCCTTCGTGCACAGGAAGGCGATCGGCCAAGCGATCTCCTCGGCGGTGGCCATGCGTCCGAGCGGAAAGTTTTCGCGCGGAAAGTCGATGTTGGCGCTGAACGGCGTCACGACCGGTCCGGGGGCGACGCCGTTGACCAGGACGCCGCCCGACGCAGCCTTGCGGGCAAGCAGGCGGACTAGCGCGTGCAACCCGCCCTTCGAGGTGACGTAATCGGGCGGCGTCGTCGTCAGCGTGCCGCCGTGCCAGCCGGCGAGCGAGCCGACGAGGATCAACCGGCCGCCGCCGTTCCCGACCATGTGGGCGATGCTGGCGTGACCGAGTTCGATCGGTAGCCGGACGTTGACCGCCATGGTCCGGGCGAATCGGGCTTCCCAGTTCGGGTCCTGGTCCCATGGAATCTGCGCCGGAACGATGCCCGCGCAATGGACGACCGCGCGGACCGGCCCGGAGGCGAAGAGCGGGGCTATGGCGCCGGGCGCCAGGAGGTCGCCCTGGAAGGTTTCGGGAACGACGTTGTGGGCGGTGAGATCGGCACAGGTTGCGTCGAGGCTCGAGACATCGGCGAGCAGCAGGTCGGCGCCGAGGCTGGCGAGAGCGCTTGCCGTCGCCCGGCCGATCCCGCTCGCCGCGCCGGTGACGACAATGCGCTGGCCGCTGAGGTCGAGTGCTTCGGGAAGAGATAGTGCCATGAATTCCACCCTGAAGCTGCGTTCAGACCCTGGCGCGCGGCGCCAGTCGCTCGATGATCGCCCGGGCGATCGCGCCCGTGCCGTCGCTGCCGCCAATGTCATAGGGACGAACCGAGCCGGCGGCAAACGCCGCGTCGACGGCGGCCTCGATCTCGTCGGATGCTTCCAGGCAGGCCTCGCTGCCATGGCGGGTGCCGAGCCAGTCGAGCATCATGGCGGTCGACAGGATCATCGCGACCGGATTGGCGATGCCCTGGCCGGCAATGTCGGGCGCGGTGCCATGGCAAGGCTGGAACAAAGCGTGATCGTCGCCGATAT
>NZ_RZRK01000035.1:0-16165 GCF_003997835.1 Mesorhizobium sp. M7A.F.Ca.CA.004.12.1.1 | reverse complement strand
CCGGCCTCGAGCAGCGCCCGCATCTTCGCCGATGTTCGCGTCACCGCAATCGTCGTCGCGCCCACACTGTTGGCGGTCTGGAGGCAGTACCTCACCGCCTATGGCGCGCTGATCGATATCGCTGGGCTGCACAGCGGAGACCACGTGGTGATCACCGCGGCGTCGAGTAGTGTCGGGCTTGCCGCGGTCCAGATCGCCAACAGTGTGGGCGCGACGACGATTGCGGTGACGCGAACATCGGCGAAGATGCGGGCGCTGCTCGAGGCCGGTGCGGCCGAAGTCGTGGCCTCGACGGAGGAAGATCTGGCGGCGCGGTTGAACCAGATCGCCGGGCCGCGAGGCGTGCGCGTCGTGTTCGATGCGGTCGGCGGCCCGATCTTCGAGCCGCTGACGGCGGCCATGTCGCATAGCGGCATCCTCATCGAATATGGCGGACTGAGCCACGCGCCGACACCGTTTCCGCTATTCGCCGTGCTGGCTAAGACACTGACGCTGCGCGGCTACCTCGTCCACGAGATCACCGGCAACCCGGCGAAACTGGAGGCCGCCAAGGCTTTCATCCTCGCAGGACTCGAGACCGGGACTCTAAAGCCGATCATCGATAGGACCTTCGCGTTCGACCAAATCGTCGAGGCACATCGCCACCTGGAGTCGAACGAGCAGTTCGGCAAGATCGTGGTGACGATCTGAAATCGTGGTGACGATTTGAAATCGTGGTCACGGTCTGAGCGAGATGGCGAACAAATCACTCTTGCGGGCAATATCGCCCCTTGAAGGCGCGGCGCTGCATTCCTAATTGTCCCCTGCGGGCCGGGCCCCTCTGACTGTCGCTTTTGGCGACTGTGATGTCGGACCGCTGTAACGGGCCCGTTTTCATCCTTTTCGGTCGAGCGGGTTCCTTCTTTTTTGGTTTGGAGCGCCGTATGACATCTCCTTCTCTCCTTGGTATGACTTGCCCCTCCTGCCGCGTTGCGCTCGTGATGAGCGAACGCCAGGGTATCGAAATCGACTACTGTCCGCAGTGCCGCGGCGTCTGGCTTGATCGGGGAGAACTCGACAAGATCATCGAGCGTTCCGGCAGGGAAGCGGCGCCCGCGCCGCAGCCACAGCCGGCAGCGTTCTCCCAGCCGCAACACGGCCAGGGCCGCGACGACGATTATTCCCGCTCCCACGGCCACCGCTATCCGAAGCGGAAGAAATCATTTTTCGAAGAGTTGTTCGATTGACCGTATAACGCCGGCACCCGGCGACGGCTGAAATTTCCGAAACCGCAGAGACAAAGGTTCATCTCCGATGACTTCCCGTACAAGCCGATTTGCAGCCCTCTTTGCAGGACTGTTCCTGGCGTTTTCGATGGTCGCGATAGACCATGCCGAGGCGCGCCGCGGCGGCAGTTTCGGCAGTCGTGGCATGCGCACGTTCCAATCGGCACCGCCGACCAGGACCGCGCCGGCCCCGACCGCTCCGGTCGAGCGTTCGATGACGCCCAACACCGGTGTGAACAACGCGGCCCGGCAGCCACAGGCCGGCCCGCAGAGGCCCGGCTTCATGAGCGGCTTCGGGGGAACGATGATGCGGGGCCTGCTGCTCGGCGGCCTGATCGGCCTGCTCGTCGGCCAAGGCTTCGGCGGCCTGGCCGGAATGTTCGGTTTCCTGCTTCAGGCCCTGCTCATCGGTGGCGCGATCATGCTGGCTATCCGCTTCTTCCGCTCGCAATCGGCGCGTGGTCCTGCGCCAGCGCTCGCCGGTGTCGGCAATGCCCAGGCTTCGAGATTTGAGAACCGCGCAACGGCAGGGCAGCAGACTGCAGGCTCCTTCACAATTCCCGGCTTTGGCGGTGGTTCGGGCGGAAGCTCTCCGGCCATCGGTTCTGATGAGATCACGCTGGCTCAGACCGACCTCGACGCATTCCAGCAGCTGTTGACCGATGTCCAGGAAGCATTCGGGCGCGAAGACCATGCCGCTCTGCGCCGGGCTGTTACCCCCGAAATGGTATCCTATCTGTCGGAAGAGCTGGCCGACAATGCCCAGAAAGGTCTCAGGAACGAGGTAACGGACATCACGTTGCTGCAGGCCGACGTCGCTGAAAGCTGGCGTGAGGATGACCGCGACTACGCCACGGCCGCATTGCGCTACGAGTCTCGTGACGTGACGCGCGAACGGGCCAGCGGCAAGGTCGTCGCGGGCGACGATGATCATCCGACAGAGACGACCGAGCTGTGGACATTCGTGCGTGAGAATGGCTCGAACTGGAAGCTCTCGGCAATACAACAGGCTTGAGCCCAGGGCGATTTTGTCCAAGGCTTCACAGTTGTCGGCGTTCAGCGCACGATCTTGACGCACATCGGCGTGCCGATCTCGATGGCGCGCCCGGTGTCGCTGAGTATGCCGGTCTCGGCGTCGCGAGCGAAGATCGAGATGCGGTCGGCGTTCTGGTTGGCGGAAAACAGATGGCCGCCTGACGGCGTCAGCGCCAGATTGCGCGGCGTCGCGCCACCACAAGAGATATAGCCGACGAGGCTCAGCGAACCCGTCTGCTGGTCGACCGCCATGATGACGACGCTGTCATGGCCACGGTTGGAGCCGTAGACAAAACGGCCATCCGGCGAGATCTGGATGTCGGCGCAATGGTTGCTGTCGCGCGCCTCGGCCGGCACCGCGGGCTTCGCGTCGATGAGCGTGAGCTTGCCCGAGGCTTCGTCCAGCGCCATCGCCACGATGGTCGAATCCAGCTCGTTCATAACGAAGACGAAGCGTCCGTTCGGATGCAGTGCGAGGTGGCGTGGACCGGCGCCGGATGGCAAAGCGGATTCGGTTAGCTTGGCCAGATTGCCGTCGTGCCCGATCCGGTAGGACACCAGCCGGTCGATGCCGAGGTCGGCGACGATGGCTGTTCCCCCGCCGATGGTTTCGGTGACGCTGTGGGCGTGCGAGCGCTCCTGCCGTGCCGCATTCGGGCCGCTGCCGGAATGCGAGACGCTGGCCAGCGGGGCCGACAAGGCACCACTCTCCTCTAAGCCATAGACCGCCACCGCGCGATCCGGACCGCCCTCGCCCATGCCGTAATTGGCGACCAGCAGTTTTGTCCCGTCGCGGGTGATGGTGTTGTGGGCGGTGATGCTGCCCAGCGATGGCTGCTTGTTCAGATAGGTGAGCGCGCCCGAGGCACGATCGAAGCTGTAGGCGGAGACAGTTCCCTCGCGCCAGGTGAAGACTTCCGAATTGGCGTAGACGTGTGAACCGTCCGGCGTCACCGAGAAGAAGGTTGGATTGTCGACGTCATCGGCTTCAGCCAGTTTTCGGGTTTCCAGCGTTTCCTCGTCAAAGCTGTAGACGCCGAGACCGACGCCCCGAGCGCCCTGAAAATACGGCGCCTCGCGATTCAGGCTGCCGACAAAGACCAGACAATCCTTGCGCATGATTTTCCTCCCTGCCCGCCTGCGCTTCGGCGCGCGGGAGCAGCCAAAATTTCGCCTGTTCACGCTTGCAACGCAACCCCATATGTGAAAATACTATTTACAAAAGAAGATTGACGGGAGGAGACGTCTTGCATTCAGGCGCCTTGATGCGTGTTCAAATGGTTGCGCGGTCCCTTCGGCAGGACTGGCGGATTCGGTCATGAACGATTTCGCATCCACCGTCGGTGTCGCCTCGACGCATCCCAAGAACATGCCGGCGGATCATGCCGCGCTGCCGGTATGGAACGCCGAAAACTGGTTCTATGAGGATTGGCCGGTCGGGCAGAAGATCCGCTCGTTGCGACGGACCATGGCCGAAGGCGACAGCCATTTGTTCAACACGCTGGTGCTCGACATCCACCCCTATGTGCAGGACCAGATGTTTGCCGAGAGCGAAGGCATTTTCGGCAAGCGGCTGATCGCCGGCGCCTTCGTCTTCTCGGCTGGCCTGGGACTGGTCGCCACCAACTGCGTCAACGCCTTTTCCTATGGCTACGACAAGCTCCGCTTCATAAAACCCGTCTTCATTGGCGACACGATCTATTCGATCCGCTCCAATCTCGACAAGAAGCCCCGCTACCAGGAGATGGGGCTGATCCGCGCCAGCTACGAGGTGTTCAAGGGCGAAGGCGAGCTGGTTCTCTATTGCGAGCATCTGCAGACGGTGAAGTACCGCAACCCGGCCGACTTCGTCGGCAAGACGGAGAAATAACGATGCCGGCAGCAGCCGAATTGCCGCTCGCCGGTCTCGTCGTCGTCGACATGAGCCAGTTCCTGTCCGGGCCTTATTGCTCGCTGAGGCTGCTCGATCTCGGCGCGCGCGTCATCAAGATCGAGCGCCCGGATGGCGGCGACCTGTCGCGCCGGCTCTATCTCAGCGACACCGAGATCGGCGGCGATTCCACCATCTTCCATGCCATCAACCGGGCCAAGGAAAGTCTTGCCATCGACCTCAAGAACGAGGCCGACCTCGAGGCGCTGCGCGGCCTTCTGGCCAAGGCCGACGTGCTGATCCAGAATTTCCGGCCGGGCGTCATCGAACGGCTCGGCCTGGACTACGAGGCGGTCCGCAAGATCAATCCACGCCTGGTCTATGCCTCGATCAGCGGCTATGGTGAGGACGGCCCGTGGGTCAAACGCCCGGGCCAGGATCTCCTGGCGCAGGCGCGTTCCGGCGTGATGTGGTTGAACGGCGACGAGGACCAGGGGCCGGTGCCATTCGGCCTCGCCATCGGCGACATGCTGGCCGGTGCGGCCTGTGCGCAGGGCATTCTGGCCGCACTGGTGCGGCGCGGTATCACCGGTCAGGGCAGCCACATCGAAACCAGCCTGCTGGAAGCGCTTGTCGATTTCCAGTTCGAGGTGCTGACCACGCATCTCAATGACGGCCGCCGGCTGCCCAGGCGCTCCAGTTTCCGCAGTGCGCATGCCTATCTGTCGGCGCCTTACGGTGTCTATCCGGCCAAGGACGGCTACCTCGCCATCGCCATGACGCCGATCCCCAAGCTGGCCGATCTCTTGTCGCTCAGCGAACTCGCACCCTATCGCGACAAGCCGGCATCCTGGTTCACCGCGCGCGACGACATCAAGGCGATCATCGCGCAGCGGATCGCGACCAAGACCATCGATGAGTGGCTTGATATCCTCGAGCCGGCCGACATCTGGTGCGCCAAAGTGCTGACCTGGCCGGAGATGCTGGCGAGCGAAGGGTTCCAGTCGCTCGACATGCTGCAGACTGTGACGCGCGAGGACGATGTCTCGATCCTCACCACCAGTTCGCCGCTCCGGGTCGATGGCATAAGGGCCAAGGTCGATCGGGCGGCGCCCCGCATCGGCGAGCACAGTGCCGCCATCCGCGCGGAGTTCGGCCTGTGAGCGTGCCCATCCTCAAGGGCATGACCTGGAGCCATCCGCGTGGCTACGATCCGATGGTCGCCTGCTCGTCGCTATGGCAGCAGAAGACCGGCGTCGTGATCGAATGGGACAAGCGCTCGCTTCAGGACTTCGAATCCTTTCCGGTCGAGGAACTGGCGCGCGCCTATGATCTCATCGTCATCGACCATCCGCATGTCGGCCAGATCACGGCCGAAGGCTGCCTGGAGCCGCTGGATGTCGCCGGACGCGAGGCGGAACGCACGGCCCTTGCGTCGGGCAGCGTCGGCCAGTCCTATCCGAGCTACAACTGGCAAGGACGGCAATGGGCTTTCCCGATCGATGCGGCAACCCAAGTCCAGGCATGGCGGCCGGATGCGATCAGTGCGCCACCGGCGCGCTGGAGCGAGGTGCTCGATCTCGCCCGTCAAGACCGCGTGCTGCTGCCGTTGCGGCCGCCTCACGTGTTGATGGTTTTCTACACGCTTGCCGGCAATCTCGGGCATTCCTGCACGACCGATTCATCCGACGATCTGATCGATGTGGAGATCGGTAGCCAAGTCTTCGAGGCAATGCGCGAGATCACAGCGCTGGTCGATCCCGCGTGTTTCGAGATGGACCCGATTGCCGTCTCCGAACGTATGGCGGAGGCCAGTTCCAGGTTCGTTTGCGCGCCACTGATCTATGGCTACGTGTCCTATGCGACGGATGGCTTTCGAGCGAACCGGCTGGCCTTTGCCGATGTTCCGGTCATCGGTTCCGGCGGCCCGGTCGGTTCGGCGCTTGGCGGCACCGGCATAGCGGTTTCAGCCTTTTCCAGAGCCAGGGATGCCGCGATCGACTTCGCCTATTGGGTCGCGAGCGGCGATGTTCAGCGCGGCCCCTATGCCGCCGCCGGGGGCCAGCCCGGCCATGCAGCGGCCTGGGAAGATCAAGCCGTCAATGAAGCGACCGGCGACTTCTATCGGGATACGCGAGCGACGCTGGAGGGCGCATGGGTGCGGCCGCGCCATGACGGCTACATGGCGTTCCAGCAGGCGGCTTCCGAACGCATCCTTTCCGGCATGACCTCCCGGCATCAAGCCCGACAGGTCGTTGCCGATCTCAATCGCCTGTTTCGGGAGAGTTCCCCGGCGCAGGTGTCCGGCGCTGCCGGTGGAGGAGCCTGAACCAAACCGAACGGAGGAGAACAAGAATGACAGGAATGATCCGCGGCCTGCTGGCCGCAACGGCGCTTGCCTCGCTTGCAACGACCGCCTTTGCACAGGATGTGCAAGGCGTCATCGGTGGACTGCCGACCGAACTCAAGGCGCAGTATGACGGCGCGCCCCAGAAGGTGCTGCCCTCGGCCTGGGACAATTTCACCGCGCCGCCCAAGCCGTGGAAATGGTGCCACTCGGAATCATATCAGGGCAATCCGTGGCGGGTCACGGTGACCAAGGAACTGAAGCGCCTTGTCGACGGGCTAATCGCCGACGGCACCGTCTCCAGCTTCGAGGTGTCGGACTCCAACAATGACGCCAGCCAGCAGATCAACCAGATCCGCGCCTTCATCGACAAGAAGTGCTCGATCATCACCTCGATCCCGGGTTCGGCGACGGCGCTTGACGACGCCATCGACGCTGCCGCCAAGGCCGGCATTCCGTTCATCACGGCGGCCGGCTCGGTGACCAGCCCGAACGCGATCAATGTCGATTCCAACTATGCGCGCTGGGGCTATGACATGATGGCGGCGATCGGCAAGGCGCAGCCGGACGGCCCCAGAATCCTTCTGGTCGAAGGCATCGCGGGACACCCGATCGTCGTGCAGGAGCGCCAGGGCGCGGACAAGGCGCTGGCCGAAAATCCGAAGCTGAAGATCTCGCGCAACGTCAACGGCAACTGGACGGCCAACGTCACCAAGACAGTGGTGCTGCAGGCGATCGCCACCAACCCGGCGCCGATCGATGCGGTGTGGACGACAGGCAGCGAGAGCCGTGTCGTTGCCGAAGCCTTCGCGGAAGCCGGCCGGCCGGCGCCATTGATCACCGGCTCGATCACCGGCGATGCGCTGGGCTACTGGAAGGCCAACCCCGACAAGTACCGCTTCGAAGGCCATGCGGTTCTGCCGCACTGGACCGCGCAAACGCTGTTCCGCGTCGGCGAGCGCATGCTCGACGGACAGAAGCCGAAGCTGAACACGCTGCTGATCCCGATCCCACCTGTCCACACCGCCGATCTCGGTGCCTGGTACAAGGACTGCATGACGACCGATGCCGTGTCGATCTTCCCGATCCCGCCGAAAGATCCGATGCCGGAGGAATGGCTCGACGCCTATTTCTCGAACCCGGCGCCGACCAAGGGCTGGGATTATTCGAAGGTCCCCGACGCCTGCGCAAAATAACGCTGCGCGAACCAGTCTCTCAACAGGCCGGCTCCTTTCGCGGAGCCGGCCTGCCAGCATCGAATTGTGACATGCTTGAAATCAAAACCATATCCAAACGCTATGGCGAGACGATCGCGCTCGCGGACGCATCGATCGCGTTCCGGGCGGGGACCATCCACACCATTCTGGGCGAGAACGGTTCGGGCAAGAGCACCATGGTCAAGCTGTTGTCCGGCATCGTCCAGCCGGACAGCGGTGTGATCCTGCTGCACGGCAAGCCATTCCCTGGCGCCAATCCATCGGCCTTCCAGGCGCAAGGCTTCGCCACGGTATTCCAGGAGGTGCTGATCGCGCCGGACCGCAGCGTAACCGACAACATCCTGCTCGGCCTCGACGGACTGGTCCGACGTGCCGTTCCCCGCCATGAGCGCCGTGACCGGGCGGAAGCCGCGCTGAAGCGCTTCGCGGTCACCGACGTCCCCCTCGACAAGCCAGCCGGCCTGCTGCCGCTTGCCGCGCAGCAATTGGTCGTTCTCGCCCGCGCGATCGTGCGCAACCCAAAGATCCTGATCCTCGACGAGGTCACCGCCGCGCTCGACTTCGCCGACCGCGAATCGGTTTTTTCGTTGATGCGTGCGCTTGCCGGCGAAGGCTGCCTGATCCTGTTCATCACCCACCGCATGGATGAGGTGATGTCGCTTTCGGACCGCATCTCGATCCTGCGGGGCGGCAGCGTCGTGCGCACCGAAGAGCGCGGCGCTTCCACGCCGGCGGAACTTCTCAAGGCGATGGCGCCACGTACCGCTGCGGAATTGGCGCATGGCTGATCGCACTGCTCTCGATTTTGGTGGTCTTGCCGTTCGCGAACTCGTCATCGCGCCCGGCGCCAGCCCGATCACGCAGGCCATCGCTCCGGGTGAGATCGTCGGGCTTGCCGGTCTCGATGGTCATGGCCAGGAGCTGTTCCTCAAGATGCTTGCCGGCCTGGAACCGTCCCATGGCGGCTCGATCGAACTCGGTTCATCAGATGCCTCCCGAAAGATTACCGGGTTTCGCAAGGCTGTCGCCAGCGGCATCGCCTATTTGCCGCGCGACCGACGCGCCAACGGCATTTTCCCGACACAGTCGGTGCTCGACAATTTCGCCGTCTCGACCTTGTCGCGCGACACGCGGCTCGGGCTAATCAGCCCGTCGGCACGCAAGGCGCGCTACGACCTCTATCGCGAAAAACTCTCGATAGTGGCGCCCCGGCCCGATGCGCCGATCACCACTCTTTCGGGCGGCAACCAGCAGAAGGTGCTGTTGGCGCGTGCCTTGGCGCTGGAGCCCGCGATCCTGCTCCTCAACGATCCGACGCGTGGCGTCGACGTGGCGACGCGGCATGTGCTCTACGACGTGTTTCGCGGGCTGGCGTCCGACGGCATGGGGCTCGTCATCCTATCCAGCGAAATCGAGGAGATTCTTCTCCTGTGCCAGCGCGTGCTGGTGTTCCGTGAGAACGAAGTCGCGGCCGAGATCTCTGGCGACGCGCTCACCACCGACAGCGTGATATCAGCCATGTTCGGACGTGCGGCATGAACCCTGTTGCGCGCCTCCTGTCCCTTGGGCGAAATTTCGGCTTCGCGGTCGTGCTGCTGGTCGTGCTGCTTGCGGTCAATCTCATCCTCAGCCCGGGGCGGTTCCAGCCGGGTTCCTGGGGGGCGCTGGTCGGATTGGCCGCGCCCTTGATCGGCGCGGCCATTGCGTCCACGCCTGTCATCCTCGCCGGGCGTGGCGGAATCGACATCTCGGTCGGGCCATTGATGGGCTTCGTCAACGCTTTGACGATCCAGGTGCTGTTCCTCGGCACCGGCATCTCATCGCCCCTGGTGCTCGTTCCGGCGGCGTTGCTCGTCGGCGCGCTGGTCGGTGCTGCGAACGGCTTTCTCGCGACAATCGTGCGCATCCAGCCGATCGTCGCCACGCTCGGCACCTATCTGATCCTGGCCGGCGTCACGCTGACGATCCTGCCGGCGCCGATCGGCCCGGCGCCGGCTTGGCTCAAGGCCTTGTCCGGCCCGCTCTCGATGCTTCCGCTGGCACTGATGTTCATCGCTTGGTGGCTGGTGCGGCGCACGCCTTACTACGACCAGTTGATGGCGGTCGGCAGCGACGATCGGGCCGCCTACACCGCCGGCGTCGATGTCACGCGCGTGCGCTTCATCGCCTATGTCATGACCGGCATCCTGGGCGGCTGCGCCGGGCTGATGCTGACCGCGCTGATCGGCTCCGCCGACCCTAACATCGGGCCGACCTACACGCTGATCGCCATCGCCGCCGTAGCGCTCGGCGGCGTCAGCCTGGCCGGCGGGCGTGGCGGCGTCGCCGGTGCAGCCATTGGCGCCATCGACATCTTCCTGCTGCAAAGCGTGCTGACGACGTTCAACGTCTCGACCTTCGTGCTGCAGATCGCCTACGGCGCGATCCTGGTGCTGGCCGTGATGCTGACAGCGCTGCAGGAACGTCTTGCCATGGGGAGACGCTGACATGGTTTTGCGCCAAAACCTCTTCGCCACAACCAACGCCCGCGTCGTCGGCGCCTTCTGCGTCGCCGCCCTTCTGCATCTCGCCGGCACGGTCCTCATTCCTGGCTATTCGGCGCCGTTTGCGATACGCGCCATGCTGGTGCTCGCTTCGCTGCTTGCCGTCGCCTCGATCGGCCAGACGCTGGTCGTCATCATGGGCGGCATCGATCTGTCGATCCCGTTCGTCATCGGCTTTGCCAATGTCGTGGCGGCGCAGCTCTATGGCGACGGCTGGAATTTTGTTGTGGTCTGCGGCCTTGTCGGTGCGCTGGCGCTCATCATCGGCGGGCTGAACGGGCTGATCTCGCGCAGTCTCGACATCCAGCCGCTGATCGTCACGCTCGGCATCGGCATGGTCGTGCAAGGGCTGGTGCTGCTGTGGACAGCCGGCTTCCCATCGGGCTCCGCGCCGCAAGCGGTTTCCAGCTTCGTGTCGATCGGCGGATCGGCCGGACCGCTGCCGGTGCCGTGGCTGGTGCCGAGCCTGGTCGTGCTGGCCGCACTCGTCGTGCTGGTGCTGGAGCGAACGCCCTATGGCCGCCGGCTCTACGCGCTGGGCAGCAATCCGGGCGCGGCGCCACTGGCGCTGATTGACCCGGTTCGCATGTGGGTCATCACCTATGCGGCAAGCGCTTTCTTCGCCGCCGTGGCAGGGGTGCTGCTGCTCGGCTTCACCGGTTCGGCCTATGGCGATGTCGGCCAGCCCTATCTGTTCCAGACCATCGCGGCGGTCGTCGTAGGAGGCGCAGCACTTGTCGGCGGCCGGGGAAGCTATCTCGGCACGATCGCCGGCGTGCTGGTGCTGACCGAGATCAACACGCTGCTGATCGGCCTCGGCTTCCAGCCCGCAGCGGTGCAGGCCGCGCTCGGCTTCGTCATCGTGCTGCTGGTTTCGCTCTATGGCCGCGAACGGCACGTCTCGACAACCATCTGAAAGGACCAATCAGTCGAGCCGCCACAGCTTGCGGGCATTCCCGGACAACAGCCTGTCGCGCTCGGCAATGCTGCAGCCCGAGAGCAATGCATGGGTCGCCGCCACCCAGGTCGACAGGCCGCCGCCTAGCGTGCAGACCGGCCAGTCGCTGCCCCAGACGACGCGGTCCCAGCCGAATGAATAGACGGTGTGCTCGACGTATGGCCGCAGCGTCTCGACCGTCCAGTTGCCCGGATCGGCATAGGCGACGACACCGGAAATCTTGGCTACCACATTCTGGCGCCGGGCGATGTCGCTCATATGCTCGCGCCATGGATGTTCGCTCTTGCCTTTGATGTCGGGGACGCCGCAATGGTCGAGGATGAACGTCACATCTGGTGCCAGATCGGCCAGCGCGATCGCCTTGGGGATCTGGTGCGGCAGCACGACGAGATCGAAGGTCAGACCGGTGCCGCCAAGCCGCTTTATGCTGTCGCGAAACACCGCACCTTCCGAGAGCTCGTCGGGCACGACATGGAGGACGCGGCGAAAGCCCTTTACGAACGGGTTTGCCCGCTGCCGTTCGAGATAGGCCGCGAAATCCCCTTCCTCAGGACGGCAGGACGCGATAACCCCGGCCAGCATGCTGCCTGGCTGCCGTGACAGTTCTTCCACACGAGCGGTCTCGGCTTCGATGTCGGCCGCATCGACATCGACCTCCATATGCAGCACGCGCTCGACGCCGACACGCTGCGCCTCCGTCGCGTAGTCTTCATAAGAGAAATCGCGGTTGAGCGCCGGCACGCCGGCGAGCCAGGGATAGCGCAGGGCCGAGCGATCGATGAGGTGAAGATGGGTATCTATGATCATGGTGAGGCTCCTCCTCTGGCTTTCAAAGCATCTCACAGGGGAATTCTTCATTCAAATAAGAATTCACGCCGATGAGCCGACTGCTGATCCAGCGAGGTGCGACAGCTTTTCACACGTTGCCAGCAACAGTTCGATCGTCCTGGTGATGTCGGGCGCGGAAGGCGCGTTGACCACCGTGATGTAGGGAATCGACAACGCGGCGATCGCCTTGCCGTCGGAACTGCGGACCGGGGCCGACAGGTTGAAGACGCCGGCTGTCTGCATCGAGGCCATCATCTCGTAGCCACGGTCGCGGATTTGGTCGAGACGGGTGAAGAACTCGGTCGATTGCGCCGTCTTGTCGGTGCTGCGGACGTGTTCGGAAATCATCATCTGGCGCTCTTCCGGTGAGCGGAAGGCGAGCAGCACATGCCCCGACCCAGTGTCGAACAGGCTGATGTGCGAGCCGACCCGGATCGAGATGCCCCAGTAGTTCGGTGCTTCTTGCTGGCCGATGACGACGGCAGAACCGCGATCAAAAACAACGAGTTGGTTGGCCTGCTGCGATGTCTCGGCAAGTTCACGCATCAGCGGCGTCGCATAGGAGACCAGCCGCCGTACCGGCGCGTGCAACTGTGCCAGACCGAACAGTTTGAGCGTTAGCGAATAGCGGTCGCCATCGAGGCGCGTGACGTAGCCGCGCCGCACCAGCCGGTCGAGCATGCGATAGAATTCGTTGGGACTGCGGTCGAGTTTCTTGGCGATTTCGGCCTGGGTCAGGCCGCCGTCGACGCCCGCCAGCAGTTCAAGGATATCGAGCCCCTTGTCGAGCGCCGGCGCGCGATAGCGCTCGTCTTCGCTGTCGTCCATGGGCTCATCCTCCAGTGAATTTCACCCTTCATATACGCAGGAACGTGCGCGGCGGAAACAAATTTCGCCTTGACGTGTCTATGAATGTTTTGTTTGTATATGAATGTAGCACTTCTTGTCATCAGACGAGTTGCGGTCGCCGCGGAGGCGGCGCCAAGGGAGGATACCAATGAACAGACTGCTGTCCGGCGTGTGCGCCGGTGCATTGTTGCTCGCGTCAGGTGCGGGCGCTGCCCTTGCCGGCGACCTGCCCGGCAAGTTCGAAGGCGTGACCGTCGACGTGAAGCTGATCGGCGGCCAGCAATATGAAAAGCTCTACGAGCGCATTCCCGAATGGGAGAAGGCGACCGGCGCCAAGGTCAACATCCTGACCAAGAAGAACGGCTTCGATATCGACAAGGAGCTCAAGTCCGACATCGCCTCCGGCAGCACCAACTGGTGCGTCGGCTGGAACCATTCGTCCTTCGCGCCGCAATATACGGGCCTTTACACCGACCTCAGCAAATTGCTGCCCAAGGAAGAGATCGACGCTTTCGTGCCGTCGACGATCACGTCCGCAACCATCGACGGCAAGCTGGAGATGCTGCCGCGTGCGCAGTTCGACGTTTCGGCGCTCTACTACCAGAAGAGCCTGTACGAGAACGCCGACAACAAGACCAAGTTCAAGGCGAAATACGGCTATGATCTGGTGCCGCCGGACACCTGGAAGGAAGTGACCGACCAAGCCCAGTTCTTCGCCAACCCACCCAATTTCTACGGCACGCAGTTCGCCGGCAAAGAAGAGGCGATCAACGGCCGCTTCTACGAGATGGTTGTCGCTGAAGGCGGCGAGTATCTCGACAAGGATGGCAAGCCGGTCTTCAATTCCGACGCCGGCATCCGGGCGCTCGACTGGTTCGTCAACCTCTACAAGGCCAAGGCCGTACCGGCCGGCACGACCAACTACCTCTGGGACGATCTCGGCCAGGGCTTTGCGTCCGGCACCGTCGCTATCAACCTCGACTGGCCGGGCTGGGCCGGTTTCTTCAACGACCCGAAGTCGTCGAAGGTCGCCGGCAATGTCGGCGTCAAGGTCGCGCCGAAGGGCTCGTCCGGCAAGCGCACCGGCTGGTCCGGTTTCCATGGCTTCTCGGTGACCGAGAACTGCCCCAACAAGGAGGCCGCGGCTTCCCTGGTGTGGTGGCTGACCAACGAAGACAGCCAGAAGCTCGAGGCCGCCGCCGGGCCGCTGCCGACCCGTACCGCAGTGTGGGACTGGGTTTTAAAGCAGGCCGAAAACGATCCTTACAAGAAGGAGGTTCTTACCGCCTTCCAGGAAGAGGCCAAGCACGCGTTTGCCGTGCCGCAGACGCCTGAATGGATCGAGATCTCGAACGCCGTCTATCCCGAGTTGCAGGCGGCGATCCTCGGCGACAAGACCTCCAAGCAGGCACTGGACGATGCAGCCGCCAAGGCGACGCAAATCCTCCAGGACGCCGGCAAGCTCTAGAAACGGGCTCCCAGGGCTGCCTCCCCCACCAGAAATGGGGGAGGCGATCGCGTTTTCGCGGCCAGCGGTTTGCGCTAACCCATCGCCCCCGGCCCACGCACCGCCGTCCAAATGCAAACACCTCAAGGATTCTGATGAAGGGCTTCAAGCCATCCGCGCCATTCCTGCTGCTGCTTCCGGCCATGATCGTGCTGGCGGCGGTTGTCGTTGTGCCGTTGCTGTTGTCCCTTTACTCCAGCTTCACGCCGTTCCGCCTGACGCGGCCCGAAACGTTCTACGTCTTCATCGGCATCCGGAACTATCTTTCGATCCTGTCCAACACCGATTTCTGGTGGGCGTTCGGCCGCACGGTGCTGCTGCTGACCATCGCGCTCAATCTCGAAATGCTGCTCGGCCTTGGGCTTGCCATGCTGGTCGAGAAAGCGACACGCGGCCAGCGCATCCTGCGCACGCTGATGATGTTTCCGATGATGTTCTCGCCGATCCTCGTCGGCTTCCAGTTCAAGTTCATGTTCAACGACAATATCGGCCTGGTGAACAATGCGCTGCAGTCGCTCGGCATTACGCAAGACGCCATTCCGTGGCTGATCGAGGGCCATCTCGCCTTCATCGCCATTTCGATCGCCGAGATCTGGTCGTCGACGGCGATCTTCGCCATCCTGATCCTCGCCGGCCTACTCGCCATGCCCAAGGAGCCGATCGAGGCGGCGCGTGTCGACGGCTGCACGCCGTGGCAGACATTCCGCTATGTGACGTGGCCGTTCGTCATGCCTTTCGCCTACATAGCCATGACTATCCGTTCGCTCGACGTGGCGCGCGCCTACGACATCGTCAAGATCATGACCGATGGCGGACCGGCGGGCCGCACCGAACTGCTATGGACTCTGGTGGCCCGCACCGCCTACAGCGACGGGCGCATGGGCATGGCCAACGCCATGGCCTATTTCTCGATCCTGCTGTCGATCGCCTTCACCGTCTACTTCTTCAACAAGCTCGCCGCGGCGCGCACGCAGATTGGTGCGGAGTGGTGAAGATGGACGAGAATTCTTCCGCCCGCCTGAAGCGCCGGCTGCTGGGCATCGTCTATCGCATTGGCCTGTTCCTGGCGATGCTGACGATCTGCCTGCCGGGCCTGTGGATCGTCCTCTCGTCGCTGCGGCCGGCGGTCGAGATCATGGCCAAGCCGCCGGTCTGGATCCCGCAGGAGATTTCGTTCGACGCCTACGTCGCCATGTTCAGCGGTATCGGCAAAGGCGGCATTCCAGTGATCGAATATTTCCGCAACTCGTTGATCATCTCGGTGACCTCGACGGTCATTGCAGTGGCCATCGGCATGGCCGGCGGCTATGCGTTCGCGCGCTACCGCTTCCGCGGCAAATCGAGCGTCTTCCTCGGGCTGATGCTGACGCGCACCGTGCCGGGCATTGCGCTCTCGCTGCCGCTGTTTTTCCTCTATGTGCGGCTTGGCATCATCGACACCCATTTCGGGCTTATCCTTGCCTATGTCGCGCTCAACGTGCCGTTCACGATCTGGCTGATCGACGGCTTCTTCCGTCAGGTGCCCAAGGACCTCGCGGAGGCCGCGCAGATCGATGGCTGCACGCGCTGGCAGGCGTTCTGGCAGGTCGAGTTCCCGCTTGCCGGGCCGGGCATCGCGTCGGCCGCGATCTTCGCCTTCCTGACCTGCTGGAATGAGTTCGCTCTGGCCTCGCAGCTGACCCGTTCGGTGAGCGCCAAGACGCTGCCGGTCGGCCTGCTCGATTACACGGCCGAGTTCACCATCGA
>NZ_RZRK01000359.1:0-6054 GCF_003997835.1 Mesorhizobium sp. M7A.F.Ca.CA.004.12.1.1 | reverse complement strand
GGACAGGGAGGTTCCCGTGTCGGCGGCGGTCAGGTTGGCTGTAACATTGACGAATCCATCGGGCCGCGACAGGGCGCCATAGCTCACCGAATTGACGGCGAGTTCATGCATCGCAAGGCCGATATGCAGGGCAGCGTTGGGATTGAGATAGGGGTTGGCCCCCTGAAACCTCAGGCTGCGAACCGGATCGCCGCCGTAGCGGCCCACTTGGCCCGATACGAGTTCGCGAAGTGCGGCGCCCCGCCAGTTGGAAGAGGTCACGAGATCCTGGGACGAAGCCAGCGATTGCAGCCGGCCGCGAAAACGTGTCAGGAAATCGCCGATGCTGTCGGAGTAGCGACCGGTCTGGGTGGCTATGCTCTGGATGATCGCCAGCAGGTTTTTCGAGCGATGGCTCACCTCCCGCAACAGCGTCGTCAGGGTCTGCTCACGGCGCTTCTGCTCGGTCGTCTCGACCATCGTGGTGACGACGCCTTGCACCGTGCCGCCGTCGCCGTGGTCGGCATCGATCCAGACCTCAAACCAGCGGCTGCCATCCTCGACGGGAACGCTGATCTCGAGACGTTGGGGGTTGCCGGATGCAATGACGTCGCGCTTGGCCGCGCCGATGCGGTCGGCCTGCGCCTCCGGCAAAATACCGATGCTGTCGGCGGTGTCCGAAACCCAGGGCGCACGCATGTTGCGCGCCCATACGGTTTTCATCTCGCGATCCTGGTAGAGAACGGAAATGCCGGCATTGTGCAACGCGTGAAGAAGGGCGCGGCCGAGCTGCATGCCGCTTTCGGCAGGATGGAGGGCGATGACTTCATCGCTTTGCACGTCGTCCTTCCTGTTTCCGGTCCTGGAACCCATCGGCCAAACTGTCCACCCAATTCAGGCTGAACGGCTCACCGGTGAATGGGTTCCAAAGAGGTTTCCCGAACCCGCCGCCAAAAACGGTCCGCCGGACGGCGTCCTTTGAAGGACACCGCCCGGCGGTGGCTGGAAACCGTTTGAGGGGTGCGGCTTCCAGTGTTCGGCCGTCCGTCTTTACGAAGCCCTTTTGAACAGGCCCGCAAGAAGCGAAATGACCAGGAAAGCGAGGAAGATGAAAAACAATATCTGCGCTATGCCGGCAGATGTACCGGCGATGCCGCCGAAACCAAGCGCGCCGGCGATGATCGCAACGACGAGAAATACGAGCGCCCAGTAAAGCATGATGCATCTCCTTCGAATGATGCGATAAAAACGTGGGTGGTTGCGGTTTGTTCCCACCCTTTGCCGAAAAAGACCGAGCTTGCAATTCGTTCGGCAGCCGGACGCGCAGGAAATTCGCCCTCACCGCCCGATGCGTGGATCAGGCGGCCCGAAGTGAAGAATTGAAGAATTGAGTTGATGAATTGACGATTTTGATGATCTGGAGAAATCGGCGAGCGAGGCTATCGCCTTCAATCCTCAATTCCTCCACTCCTCAATTCGCGACTATGCGGCTGCTTTCGCCTGCCGGTCAAAAAACAGTGCCTGGCTGATCAGCGCCTTGACCATGTCGGGATTGAACGGCTTGGTGACCAGGAAGGCTGGTTCCGGTCGTTCACCAGTCAACAGGCGCTCGGGGAAGGCGGTGATGAAGATGACCGGCACCGACGTCGATGACAGGATCTCGTTCACGGCCTCGATGCCGGAACTGCCGTCGGCAAGCTGGATGTCGGCCAGCACCATCTTCGGCCGTGTCTTGCCGAACATCATCACGGCCTCGGCATGGGTGCGCGCCGTTCCAACGACCCGGTGCCCGAGGCTCTCGACCATTTCTTCGATATCCATGGCGATCAGCGGTTCATCCTCGATGATCAGAACGTCGGTTGCCACCTGGCGGGATATCTCGTTGCTCGCCTGGGCAAGCAGCTCTGAAAACTCCTGGTCGCCGACGTCGAGGATCTCAGCCGCTTCGTCCTCGCTGAAGCCTTCGACAGCCACGAGGAGGAAGGCCTGACGGGGCCGCGGCGCGATCGCATTCAGATTGGCGGCGGTGCGCTGTTCCCACGCCGATTGCGCCTGCTCCTGTGGAACGCGGATGGCGACCGATGTGAACAGCTTGGCGAAAACCTTGTACAGCGCGATGCGGTCGCTCGATGCTTCGGGAAATATCTCGATATCGGCGATGATGGCCTCGAGCATCGCGGCTACCAGCGCATCACCACTCTCTTGCGACCCGGAAACAGCCCGCGAGAAGCGGCGCAGGAAGGGCAGATGTGGTGCGATGGTGGCGGATAAGCTCATGGTAAGACGTCTCCCTCAGAATGACGTGAATGCGTAGCAGGTCAAGCTGACTGCAAGCCCTGACGATAACGCGGATTTTTAGAAAAAGTTCCGCCTCGACGGAACAAATACCGGGGAGGGGCGTTTGGGGTCGGGATGGGCAACCAGACGAGGGCGCCGCTTGCGTTGTGTTGAGTATGATAAGAGCGGTTTGAGCGCTGGGAATACAAGGGCAAAATGAAGGATATGACGAAAGATATTCTGGCTGGCGCCGAGAGCAGGCGCCGGAACGGTTCTGGTGATGCTCTTGGGCCGAACTCCGAAATCGGACGCAAACTCAAACAATATTACGACGCGCTGGTCTCCGACGATGTGCCGGATCGCTTTTCCCAGTTGCTTAGCCAGCTGGAACGGGCTGAACCCGCACAGAAGAAGGACTGAGGCATGGCCGCGGTCTCACAAGGCTTCAAGACCGATCTGCTTGGGGCAATCCCAAGTCTGCGCGCGTTCGCCGTGTCGCTGACGCAAAATGCCGACAAAGCCGACGACCTCGTCCAGGAAACGCTCGTCAAGGCCTGGGACAAGCATGAGAGCTTCCAGCCCGGCACCAATCTCAAGGCCTGGCTTTTCACCATCCTGCGCAACGAGTTCTATTCGCAGATGCGCAAGCGCGGGCGCGAAGTGCAGGACAGCGACGGTATCATGACGGCCAGGCTTGCCGTTCATCCGGCCCAGCACGGCCAGCTCGACCTGAAGGATTTTCGCGGCGCCCTGGAGCAATTGCCGGAGGACCAACGCGAAGCCATCATCCTCATCGGCGCATCTGGTTTCTCCTACGAGGAGGCCGCCGAGATCTGCGGTTGCGCGGTGGGAACGATCAAGAGCCGCGTCAGCCGAGCCCGTACGCGCTTGCAGGAGATCCTGAAAATATCAGGCGAGGACGAGTATGGTCCGGACGCAATTTCGGCCCAGGTAACGAGCTCGCCGGCGAGCTGACCGCGATCGTGTCTCAAGCGCGTCCGCAGGCCGCGGCGACCGCTTGCACGAGGTCTTCACCCGAATAGGGTTTGCCAACCAGCCTGACGCCCGGAAACGATGCCTTGATTTCATCGACATCCGAATAGCCCGACGCAAACACGAAAGGTATGCCTGCCGCGCGCAGCCCGGAGGCGAAATCGATGGTTGAGGCGCCGCCCAGCATCAAGTCGACAATGGCTGCATCGAATCGCGTGGCGACCTCGCGGCCATCGACCTCGGTCAGGTCACGGGCGATCACCACCTCATCGGCGCCATGGTCGCGGCAAAGCTGCTCGACGTCCATGGCGATCAGAAATTCGTCCTCCAGGACCAGAATCCGCAATCCGTCGAGCAATGTGGGCACAGGCAAAGACTCCTTGAAACGCCGGAGTCATGATCGCTAATTCGCTTGCTGTCATTTAAAAAAGACATGTGGCAAGCGGGCGGAACCTCAATCCTTGCAACGCGTTGAAACGCGCTCTCCAAGAGCGGCTTTCGAAGGGGGGTCGAAATGTCGGTTCAGAACAATAGCGCTTTCTCCAGCCGCCAATATCCTTGCGAGAACTGCCCATTGCGGCCGTTGCCGATTTTTCGCGATTTCGAAAAACAGGAACTGGCCTTCATCAGCAAATTCAAGAAGGGCGAACTCGCAGTCGAAAAGGGTGGCACGGTGCTGGTGGAGGGAAGCCATAGCGCCCATCTCTACACCGTGCTCTCCGGCTGGGCGTTTCGCTACAAGCTGTTGCTGGACGGCCGCCGCCAGATTCTCAACTATCTCATGCCCGGTGATCTGATTGGCCTGCAAGGCAGTGTGATGGGCGAGATGCAGCATTCCGTGGAGGCACTGTCGCCGATGCTGCTGTGTGTTTTCGAGCGCGAATATCTGCATGAGCTGTACCGCAATCATCCCGGGCTGGCCTATGACATCACCTGGATCGCATCGCGTGAAGAGCGGATGCTGGACGAGAATCTGCTCAGCCTTGGGCGCCGCAGTGCGATCGAGCGCGCTGCCTATCTCATCGCCTTCATCGGCAGCCGCGCCAAGGTTGTCGGACTGAATGGCAACCAATCCGTCCAGATACCGATCACGCAACAGCACATCGCCGATACGCTTGGCCTGTCGCTGGTTCACACCAACAAGACGATCCGCAAGCTGATGGATCGCAAGCTGATCGTCTGGCGCGACGGCGGCTGCGTGGTTTCCGACAATGAAGGGCTCAAGCGGCTCGCCGGCTGGGAAGGGCTGGGTGAAGCGCGCCGGCCATTAATCTAAGGAAGCGTGTTTTGCCGGAGCCGGCGGACCGGGTGCGCGCCGATGCGTTTTCGGCTACTTTGTCCCCAATGCCGGAACCTTGAGACGCGCAGCGCGTTTGAAACCAAGCAATCACAAGGAGTTAAGCCATGGCCACTGCCGCAGGAAAGACCGCAAACGACGCCCGTGCAAATGCGGACCTGGAAGCCGACATCAGGCAGTTGAAGGCCGACATCGACAAGCTCACCAAACAACTGGCCAAGACCGGCGAGCATGGCTATGGCACCGCGCGCCGCGCAGCCACGGAAGGGGTCGAACAGTTGCGTGCGCAGGGCGAAGCAGCCTTTGACAGCCTGCGCAGCAATGCCAAGGACATCGAAGCGCAGATGATGGCAAGCGTGCGTGAAAAGCCGGTGACGTCACTGGCGATCGCCGCCGGCGTAGGCTTCCTTTTCGCGCTCATCGCGCGTCGCTAGTCGCGCTCCAGATGGGAATGTTGGCAACCCTGATCTCGGGCCTCGCCTCGGGGGAAACCGTGGCCGCCATACACCGGGCGCGCACGGCGGCAATCGTCTATGTGATCGCCATGGCCGCCGCACTTTGCGGTCTCGTTTTTCTTGTCGGGGCCGCCTATATCTGGACGGCGATGCGCTATGGGCCGCTTGCCGCGGCACTGGGGTTTGGCGTCGGTTTCCTGGTGCTTGCCGGACTTATCCTGCTGATCTACCGGATCTCCGCAGGCTCACGCGCCCGGCGCCGGGCGCAGCGCCGCAATGCCGACATGAAGGCGATCGGCATCACCGCCGCACTCGCCGTGCTGCCGAGTCTGCTCAAGGGAAAAGGCGGTCTCGGCGTCATTCTGGGGCCGGCCGTGGCGCTCGCGGCCTACGCCATCTACCGCGAGAATGTGAAATCCGACGATCTGGATGAGAGCGAACGGATATAGAGCTGTTGGGAGAGGTCACTTTGACAACTCTTCCAGCGGCATCGATATTTCGGCAAACACGCCTTCCGGCCGGAATTCATGGGTCACTTCGCTGGAAATGACCTTGGCTAGGCTGCGGCGAATGAGGATCGAGCCGAAGCCGTGCCGATCCGGCGGAGCGACTTGCGGGCCGCCGCTTTCGCGCCAGGTCAGCACAAGACGCCGGGCATCCCTCCTGCCTTGCATCCTCCAGCCGAGATCGACCCTGCCTGACGGCACCGACAGCGAGCCATATTTCAGCGCGTTGCTGGCCAGTTCATGCAGGATCAGGCCAAGCCCGACGGCCTGGTCGGGCGACAGCAGCAGGTCGTCGCCGGAGATCGTCATGCGCGGCTGCTCGGCCGTTTCGAAAGGTTTGACCTCGATCTGAACGAGTTCACTGATGCCAATGCCGCGCCACTCGCGGTCCGACAACAGATTGTGGGCGATGCCCAAGGCCTGAAGCCTGGCGCCGAACGCCTCGAGGAACTCGCTTGGCTGGCGGGCATGGCGCACGGTCTGCGTTGCCAGCGCCTGGACGGTCGCCAAAGTGTTCTTGACGCGATGGTTGAGCTCACGCAGCAGC
>NZ_RZRK01000358.1:0-6058 GCF_003997835.1 Mesorhizobium sp. M7A.F.Ca.CA.004.12.1.1 | reverse complement strand
GGGGTCGTGATGTCGATATCCTCCCGGCCGAAAATGCCGCCTTCGCCGGCGTGCGGGTTAAGCGCGGCAATCGCAATTCGGGGATGGGAAATGCCAAGGCCGTGCAACGCCTCGACCGTCAACTGGATAACCCGCCGCAACCGAGGTTCGGTCAGTTTCGATGGAACCTGGGCCAGCGCGACGTGGGTCGAGACGTGGCTGACGCGAAAATCGCCATGGGCGAGCATCATCACGGAATCGCGGGCGCCTGTCAGTTCTGCCAGCATGTCGGTGTGACCGGCATAATGATAGCCGGCCAGATTGAGCGCCTCCTTGTTGAGGGGAGCCGTAACGATGCCCGCAATTGAACCGGCCTGCGCCAGGCGAACGGCCTTTTCGATCGCCAGATAGGCGAGGCGCCCGCCTTCCGCCGACAAGACGCCTGTCTCGATAGGTGTGCGTTCGGGGCCGGCTTCGAGAATGGCTAGCGGCGGAAAAACCCCGGTGGCCGAAGCCGACGGCTGTTCCTCCTCGATGCGCCCGGAAATCGACTCCATCGCACGCATCGCGGTGACGCTGCCGATTATGAGAAGGGACAACGATCCGTCGGCAAGGCGCGGTTTCAGCCGTGCGCATGCCTTTGCGATGATCTCGGGGCCGATGCCCGCAGGATCACCCATTGTGATGCCGAGTCTTGGACCAGACATGAACGCCTCTAATTGGTCAATTGTGAGCATCTTCTAAGCCTTATAACCATCAATGCGCAATAGTTTTCTTTCGCGGTCATTCGTAATCAACGGTGCGGTGAAAATCGGCATGTTTTCAACCCCTCCGAGGGGGGCGAGCCCATATCCCCGGGCTGCTGAACCGTCGTTGGACGTGATTTGACCGGCGCGAATGACCCGCCCCATGCCTTTGGCCGGCGACGGTCCTGATCAGCGATGGGCTGGAGTCGCGAGCCTGCAGAAGAGGGCGCTGTCGCCGAATGCGCCAGATTTCGAGATTGTGGCCAGCCCCTTGAAAACACCGCCTTCGATCCTGGAAATCGGAAGCCCCGGCTCGATCTCGCTCTCGACCGTGAGTTCGACGACGCCCAGGCTGGAGCACACCGATCGCAATGTTTCACCGCCGGTGACGAGCAGCGTTCCGGGCAGTGGCAAGCCGTCGAGAAGCGAGGCAAACACCTTGCCGATATGATCCGCCACCGCGTGGCGATCACCCGATGCAGCGACGGTGACAACCGATGGCGCGCCTCTCATGATCCGTTTCGCCAAATCCCTTTTCGCTTTGTCGATGTCGCGTTCCACGACGATATGCGCGTCCGCATGGCTGGCGGAAAAGCAGGCCACCTGCGCCGTCGTGACTTCGTGATTTGTGCCGACAAGGCCAAGGAACGGGGCGGGCAATGCCGGAATAGGCATGCGTGGCGTGCCCACGTGCCGTGCCAGCGCTGCAGCCAGGCCGCCCGTACCAACCCAGAGTGTCCGCGGCGCGCTCGCCGTTGCAACGATTTCGTCCAGGTCCTTGTCCGTTTCGGCGTCGTAGAGTGTGATGAAATGAACCGGCCGCGCGCCCGGTACCGACCGGCCAGACGAAAAGCGCTGACCCAGGCCGGCGACGATGTCGGGACCTACCATTTCGGACCGGTCGAGCCGCCATTGACGCCCAAGACGTGTAACGCGGCCCTGAAAGGGGAACGCGGGTGCCAGAACAACGCGCTGGTACCCACCCTCGACGATGCAGGCTTGTATTTCGGCGATGACGTGACCGCGCAGAAGGCTGTCGATCTTCTTGAAACTCAGTTGTCCGGCGGCAAGCCACGGCGCGTACCTCGAATGTCTCGCGACGGCGGTTGTCTCGGCACCCTCACGTGTGGCGATATCGACAGCCAAACGCCCCGAGAGCGCACGATCCAGTTGCCAGCTCACGCCGACACCGTGGCCTGGCGAGGCGAAGCAAACCGCGCTGTCCAGAGCGCCAGTCAGGTCGTCCGCGATGATCCGGATATCGACAGTCTCAAGAGCGCTCAACTGAAGAACCCGGACGGCTGACGCGCACGACGCGGACGTTCACATCGAGCGTCCGAAGATTGGTGAGGTTGGCCTGATCGATGCCGTCATCGGTAATGACCTGGTGGATGTCGGACAGGCGGCAGATGGTGCAGAAATTGGGAGTGGTGAATTTGGAATTGTCGGCAAGCACGACCACCCGGCGTGCCGCGGCGATCATCGCCTGCTTCATCGCCGCGACCTCGAGCGAGGTCTCCGTGAGCATGTCCCCGGTGATGGCATGCGTGCCCAGAATTGCCACATCGGCGTGGATGGTGCGCAGGAAATTCTCGCCAGGCTGGCCAACCAGAGTTAGGGAACCCGGCTTGCAGGTGCCTCCAAGCATGACGAGGCGTACTCCCGGCACGGTTGCGAGTATCTGCGCGATCGCCAGACTGTTGGTGACGGCAGTAAGCGCAATGGGTGCAGCCGCGATGGCGCGGGCGACTTCCAGAACAGTCGTGCTTGCGTCGAAAATGACACTCTGGCCGGGGCGAAGTTCCGACATCATGGCCGCACCTATGGCCTCCTTCTCAGCCCTGGCGAAGTGTGCGGCAGTGGCGAGATCCGGCTCGAAGGTGGCGAGTTCCGTGCGTTGAAGCATTGCTCCGCCATGCGTTCGCTCCAATGCTCCCTGCCGTTCCAGTGTCTCGAGGTCGCGCCGGATGGTCGAAGGTGACGCGCCGATGAGATCGATGAGTTCCTGAACGCCAACGGTTCCTTCCCGTTTAAGGCATTCGAGAATGAAAGCATGGCGCTTGGCTGGGATCAGATCGACCCGTCCACGCCCGCCATCGTCTTCCCATGACCCGGCGGACGCTGACGGCGCCATATCTTCCACCGTTGATTTTCGAACATTCCTTGCCACGTTCCTATCTCCGCACAGTGCAGCAACACGCTCGCCGGAATCATGGCGAGCCCAGCATCGCGAATATCACGAATCCATTCGGCGAGCCCACTGGTTTGTTATGGCGATGAGCGAATTCCAATCGCTTTTGGCCTCATTAGAATTATTTTGACTGATTTTGACCATATGTGATAAGCGATGATCGTCAATCGTCGTCAATTGGCGCTGACAAGTGCGCAGTTCTTGTCAAAAAATGGGAAATTAAGTCAGCGATTCAGAGCGCTTGGCTCTGTTGCGAACCGGGTTGGAGGAACCATGTCTTTCTTGTCGAAGCTGAAATCGGCCCTTGTCGGCGCCGCTGCTGCGGCCGTCTTGTCAACGGCGGCTGTCGCTGCCGATGAACCCACGGTCGGCGTTGTCGTGCCGACCCTGGATGCGCAATTCTGGAACAGCTATGTCGCCTTCATGAAGAAGGGAGCGGATGAGCTTGGGGTAAAGCTCGTCGTGCTCAATGCCGACAACAAGCCCGACCAGATGGTCAAGTCGCTTGAGGACCTGGTGGCCCAGAAAGTTGACGGCATTGTTTTCACACCCTATTGGGCCACTGCCGCTCGTGGGCTTACCTTGGCGAAGGAAGCCGAGATACCGGTCGTTCTCACCGACAGCTACCCGGATTTTTCGCCTCAAACCGAGCGTTTCCCCAATTACATCGCCTTTATCGGGCCGAGCGATGAAGGCGCCGGATACCAAATGGCCAAGGCGCTGTTCGCAGCGATCAAGCCGGGGTCGGATGGCAAGAAAGTGATCGGCGTGGTGAACGGCACCGCCGGCACCTCGGTCGCCATCGATCGTCGCAAGGGGCTGGAAGACGCTCTCAAGGAAGCGCCCGATGTGCGCGTCGCCGGCGAAGTCGATGGCAATTTCGTCCGTGATACGTCACAGACCGCGTTTGAATCGCTCTTCCAGGGCAATCCGGACATCACCGGCGTCTGGGCTGCGAACGGCGGCACTGCGACCGGCGTGATGGCTGCTCTCAAGAATCACGGGAAAGCGCCCGGCAAGGACGTTATGGTCGTCGGAATGGATCTCAACCCTGAGAATGTCGATGCGGTAAAGTCCGGCGACCTGCTTTTCGATATTGGCGGTCATTGGCTTCAGGGCGGCTTCGCCCTTGTCGCGCTTTTCGATCAGATCAAGGGTATTCCGGTTCCCGCGGGCGCCGACAATGTCAAGCTGAAGCTGCTGCCGCTGACCAAGGATCGCGTCGCGCAGTTCGAGAAGGACTTTCCTGGCGGCGTGCCGACATATGATTTCAGGCAGCACTCCCGCTTCTACAACAAGGATGCCAAGCCAGCCGTTTTCGAGATGCAATATAGCAACTGAACGTACGGTTGGACCTGCCTGCAATCCCACGGTTGCGGGCAGGACCTGCCTGGCATTTGGGCGTATTCAATTCATGACACTGACTGCGAGCGACCTGCGCAAGAGCTACGGCCAGACACGCGCCGTGGATGGCGTATCGGTGGTGCTTCGGCCCGGTATGGTTCACGCCATCGTCGGCGAAAATGGAGCCGGCAAATCGACGACCTTGCGTATGCTCGCTGGCGCGGAACGGCCTGACAGCGGCGTTATGACGTTGGATGACGCAAGATATGCCCCACCAAGTGTTATCGGTGCGGCGGCCCTTGGCGTGTCGCTTGTATACCAGGAAATCACGATCAACCGTTCGCTGACCGTTGCCGAAAACATCTTCATCGATCGTCTGCGACAGTTCGCCGGCTCTCTCGGTTTTGTCGATCGCAGGCGTATGGAATTGGCGGCGCAAGCGATCCTCGAACGGATTGGCGCGCAAATATCGGTCTCTGCCGACATAGGCAGCCTCAATCTCGGCGAGCTGAAATGCATCGAGATCGCCCGAGCGCTGTCTACAAATCCGAAAATCCTCCTTCTCGACGAATCCACCGCCTATCTCGATCATCGAGAGGTTCAGGCTGTCCTTGGCGTCATCAGCGAACTCAAAGGGCAGGGGATGACCGTAGCCTTCGTCTCTCATCATCTCGACGAGGTGCTTGCCGTCGCGGATGAATTGACGATCCTGAAAGACGGGCAATATGTCGGAACCTATCGCAGGGCCGAGATCGAGCCCAATGAAATTCATCGCCGCATGGTGGGGCGCGAACTCGCGAAAAGCATCTATCCGCCGCGGCCGCCGAAAGATCCAGGCAAGCCGCGACGGGGTCCTGTTGTCTTCGAAGCCTGCGAGGTCGCCGTTGGGCGCGAACTCGACGGCGTCAGCCTGGATGTACATGCCGGCGAAATCCTCGGCCTTGCCGGATTGAAAGGCGCTGGCGCCGAAGCGCTGTTCGCAGCCATTTGCGGCGACTTGCCTTTGCGCAGTGGCTCGATGAAGCTTGCAAATGGTTCATACGCGCCGTCGAGTCCGACTTTCGCCTGGCGACAGGGCGTCGCTCATTTGCCTGGTGACCGTCACAATGAAGGCCTGATCGCCGACTTCAGTCTCCTCGACAATCTGGTGATGGCCCGCCCACCGCATCGTGGGCCGTTCTTCGATCGCGCCGCTGCCATTGCCATCGCGGGTGACCTCATCGCCCAGTTCGGCATCAAGACGCAAAGCGTCGACGCGTCCTGCCGTTCGCTCTCGGGCGGCAATTTGCAAAAGGTGGTGATCGGCAAATGCTTGGCTGTCCAGCCACGTCTGCTCCTGCTCAACAATCCTACACGCGGCGTCGATATCGGCGCCCGCGCGGAAATCTATCGCATCATTCAGCAGAAGGCGGCGCAGGGCCTCGCCGTGATCCTGTCTTCAGAAGACATGCCTGAGCTGATCGGTATGTCGGACCGTTTGCTGGTGCTCCGGCAAGGACAAATTACGCATCGCATCGAGACGGCAGCCGATGCCACCGAGCATGACATCATTGGACATATGGCCTGACCATGGAAACGAACGTGACCTCGATCGCCACCAAGAGACCGAACGCAACCAGGGAACCCGGCGTCAATGCCAGGTTCGAAGTCGTCAAACGCGGCTTTCCGCTTGCCATGCTCGTCCTGCTCATTGTGATCTTCTCGATAGCCTCGCCACGCTTCCTGACCTTCAGCAACCTTCTCATCGTGCTTCAACAGGGCACGGTGCTGCTGGTTGCTGCGCTCGGCATGACCTTCG
>NZ_RZRK01000357.1:0-6069 GCF_003997835.1 Mesorhizobium sp. M7A.F.Ca.CA.004.12.1.1 | reverse complement strand
TCTCATTCCTGCTCGGGCTGCCTGCCATCGCGCTCGCCGGCCTCAAGGAACTCTGGGAACTGCACAAGGTCCATCTCGACGCCCATGGCTGGTCGGTGCTTGCTGTCGGGCTGGTCGTTGCGTCGATCTCCGCCTTCTTCGCCATATGGGGGCTGATGCACGTGCTGGAGCGTTTCTCGGCCTGGCCGTTCGTCATCTATCGCGGCCTGCTCGGCATCGTCTTGTTGTTGAGCGTCGCCATGGGATGGCTTGCCTAAGTCCAGAGCCTTTCACAGTCTCGCTTGAAACAGGTTATATCCGTACCGGACCTCGAACTTCGATTCCGGTAAGCGCATGGATTTCCTGACCCTCCTGCAATCATTGCCGTTGCTGCTGGCATTGGCCAAGGGCGCACTGCCGTCGGTGGCGGCATTTGGCATGGGATTTGGCCAGTGGACCGCTTCACTGCCGCCATGCCGGGACTTCACCTTCGAGGCGACCAGCTATCTCGTTTGCGAGGTCGATCCAAAACGATATCAGCTCGAGCTGTTCTGGAAGGATGCGGCGGGCAAGCCGTTTCAGTCGCTGCACAATCTGCATGCCACGCAACAGGCGGCAGGGCGCACCATGCTGTTCGGCATCAATGCCGGTATGTATCACCCGAACCTCGCGCCGGTCGGCCTCTATGTCGAGCGTGGCCAGGAGATGGCCTCGGTGAAAACGGGATCGGGAAGCGGCAATTTTTCCCTGCAGCCGAACGGCATTTTCTACATGCGCGACGGCAAGGCCGCGGTCCGCGCCACCAGGGATTTCGTGAAAAGGCGCCCGACCGTCGACTATGCGACGCAATCGGGGCCGATGCTGGTGATCGACGGCAAGCTGCATCCAAAATTCCAGGCTGACGGCACTTCGCGGAAAACCCGAGACGGTGTCGGGGTGCGAAAGGACGGCGTCGCGGTTTTTGCGATTTCGAACGGCATGGTGACCTTCCATGCCTTCGCCCGTCTGTTCCGCGATGCGCTCGGCTGCGACAACGCGCTCTTCCTCGACGGCACGATATCAAGCTTGTTTGCGCCTGCCATCGGCCGCAAAGACGACTATTGGAATCTCGGGCCGATGATCGGCGTTTTCAAAAAATCCTAGCCGGTTTCCATCGCGCTTGCCGCACGCGGTATGGGCGAAAAAAACTTGATTCAAACTTTATTGGTAATTTCTCATTCATAACTGATCTGGTTTGTCCGTCGGCTGTCGTTTTGCCCTCGGTCTGTTGTGTTTTGAGTACAGGTCCAGATGCGGATTCCGGGCGTCGTCAGTTTTTTGATCGCATCGCTATGCCTTGCCGGCTGCTCGTCGACGGCCGGCGTCGACGCGCTGGATTTGCAGAAACCGTCCAACGAGACCACCAGTTCCGTGATCCGGCCGCCGGCACCGATCGCCGCTGCTCCGGCGGCAAGGGGCAACAGGGCGGCAAGGGCCGGATTGGCTCCCATGTCTGACAACGGTCCGGGGGAAAAACCGCGCCCGTTCGGCTTGGCGGAGGAGGAAGAGACGGGCGTGTTTGCCGCGCCCGACGTGCCTGATCCCCAAGTGCCTGATGTCGGCGGGCTGCCGGTCGAGCCGGCAGCCTTGGTGTCGCCGCCCAAGCTGTTGACCCGCGCGGCACCGGCCATGCTGGCCGGGCCGCTCACCCGTTACGGATTTCGCGACGCCAAGCCGATCAATTTCGGCAAGGGTTCGCCTCGCCGCCTTGCAGTGCACGGCGTCGACGTCTCGCGTTGGCAAGGCAACGTCAACTGGGACAAATTGCGGGCCCAGGGCGCCAACTTCGCCTACATCAAGGCGACCGACGGTGGCGACCACCTCGATCCGATGTTCATGAAAAACTGGCGCAGCGCCGACGCCGCCGGCTTGAAGCGCGGCGCCTACCATTTCTTCTACTGGTGCCGCACGGCCGGCGAGCAGGCGGACTGGTTCATCCGCAACGTGCCCAGGGTCGAAGGCGCACTGCCGCCGGTGATCGACGTCGAATGGAACGGCGAGTCCAGCTGCAAGCGGCGGCCGTCGCGCGAAAAGGTGCTGGAAAAGATGCAGGTGTTCATGGACAAGCTGGAGCGGCATTACGGCCAACGTCCCATCATCTACACCGCGCCCGATTTCTACCGCGACAATCTCAGGGGCGAATTCCTCGACTATCCGTTCTGGCTGCGTGCCGTGGCCCAGCATCCGTCAAAGGTCTATCCCGGCCGCAAATGGCTGTTCTGGCAGTATTCCGGCTCCGGCCTGTCGCACGGCGTCACCGGCCGCATAGACCTCAATGTCTTCCATGGCGACGAACGGCAATGGCGCGCCTGGGCCGGCGGCCGGCAGACGGTAGCCGACGCCAACTGAGACAGTCGTCAGTCCCGGCGCACTTCGCTCTGCCTGATGTCCGCGGTCTGGGCAACGCGACATCGGGCTGCTCGATGGACACGCTTCCGCCGGCAGCATTCGCTGAGGAAAGTGTCCGGCTCTTTGACCGACATGGACGCATGGGAGGAAAGATGGGTGTGTCATCGGAGGCTCTGGCACAGAGCCGTCAAACGATCAGCGCTTACGAGGATTATGCGGAACAATATGATGCCATCGTGCGCCATGTTCCCAACGAGAGGGAGCAGGCATCGCTCAAGCGCCTGGTGGCAATCGCCGGTACAGGCGGCCGGATTCTGGAAGTCGGGTCCGGAGCCGGATACGACGCGGATTTTCTGGAGACTTTGGGTGTCAAAGTCCGGCGCACCGACGCGACCAAGCGGTTTCTGGAACTGCAGGCCGCGCGTGGCAAGCATGGCGAGTTGCTCGATCTCATCACCGATGATCTCGGCGGCCCCTACGACGCGGTTCTGGCCCTGTGCGTCCTCATCCATGTGCCTCGCGACGAGACCGACCAGGTGCTTGCCAAGATAGCCGGGTCGCTGCGCCCGGGCGGCGCCTTTCTCGTCTCGATGCGTAATGGCGACGGCGAGACATCAGGCGAATATCATACGGTCTACTGGCGCAGGGACGACTTCGCGGCCCGTCTCGAAGGCGCCGGGCTCGTCCTCATCAGGGACGATTTCAACGTCGGCCGCGATAGCGAAGAATGGAACACGTTCCTGGCCGTGAAGCCTGCATGACGCGGCGTGGGCTGTTGCCGTTTGCGCTGCTCAACCTTTTCAGATTTTGCGAATAAGCAAGACATTGCCGCAGCCTTGCTGTCTATGTGCGAGTTCCTGCACTCCTGGGGGGAGACGAGTTGGAACTCAAGATCATGCTTGTCGGCTTTGCCTGCGTGGTCGCGGGCGCGCTGTCGTTCATCACCTTCATGAAATGGCGAGAGGTGAAGGCACTCAGCCGCTGGCTGCCGACGCCGGGAAAGATCATTTCCTCGCGCGTCGAGGCACGTGAGGTCAGAAACTCGGGCGTTGGTTCGGACAGCACTGACACCACCGAAATGCGCAATTTTCCGGCGATCACCTTCGAATACAAGATCGGCGGCAAGAAATTTCAAAGCTCGCGCTACAGCGTGAAAGAGAATTTGGGGAATTTCGAAGTCACGGAGACCCTTGCCCAGTTTCCCCGCGGCGCGGAGGTGACTGTCTTCTACAATCCGGCCGATCCGAGCAAAGCGGTGATCGAGCGCACCCTGCCGGACGGCGCCTTCAAGTTCATGGTCCAACTCTCGGCCGGCCTAGTGTTCGGCGCGGTTGTGCTGGTGTTTTCCGTCGGCGGTGTTCTGGAGGCGATCGGGCCGCATTTGCCCAAACCGCAGAATCTCGGTGCCGCGGCGTTGCTGCTTTTTATGGGCTTGTTCATCCTGAGCATCGGTTTCGCCCAGAAAGCGTTGGCCGAGCAGGCGGCAAAATGGCCGATCGTGGTTGGCCGCATCGACACTTCAGGTCTGCAGGCGCTCCGAAACCATTCAGGCTATGGCCGCTGGCGCACCGTCTTCAAATCCCGCATCGTCTACTCCTATGGCGTCGCCGGCCAGCGCTACAGCGCCGATCGTGTAACGTTCGGCGCCACCGTGACCGCCTCGCTGTCCGGCCTCGTCGGCGGCCAGGCACGGCAGTATATCGAAGGCAGCAAGGTCGACGTCCACTATGACCCCGCCAACCCCGGCTCGGCAGTGCTCGAATGCCGGGTCCGGGGGCTTTGGCTGCTATGGACCTGCTCGGCAGGTTTTCTCGGTGGCGCGGCCTTTCTGCTCGGGCTGGTTTGAGCGTGCCAGCCGACTTCGCCAATGCCAATTCAGACGGCTCCGCATGGGATGCCTTTACCTTGACAGGATGCAGCGATGAATAGGGTGCGATCGATCATCTGGGCCTGCGCCCTGCTTGCATCCGCGACAATGTCCGCGATGGCAGACGAGCCGGCGCCGTCGCGCTCGCCGATCGACAAATGCGTCTGGGAAAGGTTGTCTGACAAAAATATCGGGCTGGCCGCCTGGGCGCAACGCTGCGACTTCGGCTTCCGCCAGATTCATTTCGAATTCGCCGACAACGCGCTTGCCATCAAATACAGCGACGGCGGCGCGGCCGATCCTCTCGTCGAACTGTTCGACATCATATCGGGTGAAACTGCCGAGGCTGCATTGCGCCGCCTGTTCCTGGAAAAAACCGACAAGACTGTCAGCGCCCGCTGCGTGCTGACGCCTTACACGCAGGGCACGGAGCCTGCAGGCGTCAAACGCTACTCATTCAGCCCTGACGCCTCCTATGCGGAAGAACTCAAAGCGCTTGCCAGTTCCGACGAGGTTCCCGAACCGCCCTGCGGCGACTGGGGTGAAATGCCTGACGGCATCCAGTATTTCGAGGTGCCGGCGGGTGAGGGGCACAGGCTTCTGTTTGTGCGCATCGGCCAGGACGAGCCATTGTTTGACGAGCAGACGCTTCGCGTTTTCCGGAGGGGGTGAGAAGCGCTTTCTCGCCAGGTCAGGCGGATTCGGTCATGGCACCGATCCGCCGGTAGACGAACGGTTCTTCTCTCGAAGGAGCTGTGGCAATGCGCTTGGCTTCGTCGATCAGCATTGCCATGCGAGCATGGATCGGCGATTTCGCGCAAGCGGGGTCCGTTGCAGCGGCATCGCCGGCGATCGCCATCGCCTGGCAGCGGCAGCCGCCCCAGTCGATCTCGCGCCGCTCACAGCCGCGACAGGGTTCCTGCATCCAGTCCGTGCCGCGAAAGGCATTGAACCCCGGTGAATCGGCCCAGATCGAGGACAGCCTGCGTGGTTCGAAACGCTCGAAGCTGAGCGACGGGATCGTCTGTGCGGCATGGCAGGGCAGTACGGTGCCGTCAGGCGTCACCATGAAGGCGTCCCGCGCCCAGCCGCCCATGCACGGCTTGGGATAGATCGCGAAATAGTCCGGCGTCACAAAATCGATGTTGATGATGCCGGCCAGTCGCTCCTGTGCCTCCGCAACGATCTCCGCCTGCCTGTCGACCGCTTCACGCTCGGGCATCAGTTGGTCGCGATTGGTCAACGCCCAGCCGGCATACTGCACATTGGCGATCTCGAGCCTCTCCGCGCCCAGCGAAAGGGCGAGATCGATGAATTCCGGCACTTCCTCGATGTTATGGCGATGGATCGGTGCGTTGATGGTAAGAGGCAGACCGGCAACGCGCGCGCGGCGTGCCGTCTCCAGCTTCTTTTCGTGAGCGCCCTTGTGGTTGCCGATGCGATCGGTGGTCGCCGGCCGCGCGCCCTGAAAGCTCAGTTGCAGATGGTCGAGGCCGGCTTCGGCAAATGCCTCGATACGGCCCTCGACGATGCCAACGCCCGCGGTAATCAGATTGGTGTAGACGCCGCGCCCCGCAAGCCCGGCGATCAATTGCTCGAGGTCGCGGCGCAGTGTCGGCTCGCCACCGGACAGATGCACCTGGAGCACTCCCAGATCGGCGGCCTCCGAGAACAGGGCGAGCCAGGTCTCTGTGTCGAGTTCGCGATTGGCCTTCAGCAGTTCCAGCGGATTGGAGCAATAAGGGCATTGCAGCGGGCAGCGATGCGTCAGTTCCGCCAGCATGCCGATTGGAGGGAGGAGGGGCGTGCTCATAACCTCACCAGCAGCTTGTCCG
>NZ_RZRK01000356.1:0-6085 GCF_003997835.1 Mesorhizobium sp. M7A.F.Ca.CA.004.12.1.1 | reverse complement strand
GTTGAAGCCGGTATCGCCGGCAAGGCCGAGATAGGTCTTGGTGTCCTGGGCCTGCAGCAGGCGCTGTTCCGCTTCGCGCACGGCGCGCATGACCGGCGTCTTGCCGTCGCGATCCTTGTAGACGCCGACACCGAGGTCGACCTTGTCTGGACGCGGATCGGCGCGATAAAGGCCGATCAGGGCGAGGATCTTGTCGGCGGGGGCGGGCTGCAGGGCTTCAAACATCGAAAATGGTTCCATTGGCGCGGCGGAGTGATACGCAAATCGGTCGCGTTTCGCCAGCGGTTTTAGCTAGGTGCTCCAGCCCGAGGCGGGGGTGCCGGGAAGCCTGCCCTGCCTGCTCCTTTCAGCTTTGCCTCGGCCAGCGGTCAGCCCCCGCCGTGTTTCCCAGTCTGCCGCAACAGATAGATGACCGCGCCCAGCACCATCAAGGCCAGCCCGAACCATGTCAGGGCATAGGCCAGATGGTTGTTGTGGAACGAAACGACCGTCAGGCCGCCGACCGGCCACCCTCCCGGATTGGGCGCGGCATCGGCATCGATGAAATAAGGAGCGACCTGCCCGAGGCATTGCGTCGTGGCGATCGCCTGCACATCGCGCGAATACCAGCGGTTGGCGGCCGGATCGTTGTTGCGCAGGAAGCCGCCCTTCGGTTCGGTCAGGCGCAGCAGGCCGCGAATTCCGGTGTGATCGCCCGAGGGCTTGCCTGCGAGGCGGGTTGCCGGATCGCGCTTGTCCGTCGGCACGAAGCCCCTGTTCACCAGAATCGTGAAGCCATCATCCGCTCGGAACGGCGCCATTACCCAGAAACCACCGCCGCGATCGGTGACCGCCTGGACCAGGGTCTCGCGATCACCGAGGAACCGGCCCGTGACGGCAAGCTGGCGATACTCATCATCCCTGGCGTTGATCTCTGGCCAGGCCGAAGGCGCCGGGGCGGCCACAGGTACCGCCTTGAGACGCTGGTCGACACGCTCGATCAGGTCGAGCTTCCAGACGCGGCGCTCCAGCTGCCAGATACCGAGCGCCGAGAACCCTGCGACGCCGATGGCACCGCAAAGGCAAAGCACCAACAGCGTCCATGGTGAACGCGTAACCCTTTGGCCGTCGCCTGTATTCGAATGCGGTGTCGTCCGCGCCTGTTCATCCAAAGCCAGGTCCCTCTCTCAGGGTATCTGACTCATGTCATGGCCGGGCATCATGTTGGCGTTCAGATGGTACATGACCCAGAGCGAGCCCGTCAGCGCGATCACCACCAGGATGAGGGTGAAGATCAGGGCCATCATGGTCCAGCCGCTCTCCGACCTGGTGTTCATATGCAGAAAGAACACCATGTGGACGATGATTTGCACGACGGCGAAGGCCATGATGGCAATCGCCGAAGCCATCTGATTGCCGAGTGCGTTGGTCATGACCAGCCAGAAGGGAATGGCGGTCAGCACGACGGACAGGCCGAAGCCTGTCAGATAGCCGCGCAGCGAGCCGTGATCGACGCCGTGACGCGCGTGGCTCTGGTCGCTGGTGTCTGTGTGGTGGCCGGCGCTCATCGCAACATTCCCATCAGATAAACGAAGGTAAAGACGCCGATCCAGATGACGTCAAGGAAGTGCCAGAACATGCTCAGGCACATCAGGCGCCGCTGGTTCGCGGCGATCAGCCCGTGCCTGGAGACCTGCACCATCAGCACCACCAGCCAGACCAGGCCGAAGGTGACGTGCAGGCCGTGCGTTCCGACCAGCGTGAAGAACGATGACAGGAAGCCGCTGCGCTGCGGCGTCGCCCCCTCGTGGATGAAATGGGCGAATTCGTAGAGTTCGATGCTGAGAAAGGCGAGGCCGAACAGGCCAGTGATCACCAGCCACACCTGCATGGGTTTCACCCGTCCCTTCGCCATCTCCAGCATCGCGAAGCCGTAAGTGATGGAGGACAGGAGCAGCATGGTGGTGTTCAGCGCGACCAGCGGAAGATCGAACAGATCCTTCGGCGCGGGTCCGGCCGCGTAATTGCCACCGAGCACGCCGTAGACCGCGAACAGCATCGCGAAGATGAGGCAGTCGCTCATCAGGTAGATCCAGAAGCCGAGCATGGTGCTGCTGCCGCTCTCGGCATGGCCGTGGTCGTCTTCCAGGTGGAAGACCGTGTCGTCGATCACCGTGTCGGCGTGTGCCATGGTGCTTATCCCGCCTGGCTGGTGGCTGCGAGCAGGCGTGTCCGCTCGTCCTCGACGCGGGTGACGTCACTGGACGGAATGTGGAAGTCCCGGTCGTAGTTGAAGGTATGCGCGATGGCGTAGCCGATCAGGGCGACGAAGCTGACGATCGCCAGCCACCAAATGTACCAGATGAGCGCCATGGCAAGCACCACGCTCAACCCGGCCAGGACGACGCCGGCTCCGGTGTTGCGCGGCATGTGGATGTCGCGGAAGCCCGTCAACGGACGCTGGTAGCCGCGATTCTTCATGTCCGCCCAGGCGTCGAGATCGTGGACGACGGGCGTGAAGGCGAAATTGTAGGCCGGGGGCGGCGACGAGGTTGCCCATTCGAGGGTGCGCCCGTCCCACGGATCGCCGGTATCGTCGCGAAGCTGCTCGCGCCGGCGCACGCTGACGAAGATCTGGATGAGGAAGGACAGGATCCCAAGCAGGATCAGGAAGGCGCCGAAGGCGGCGATGATGAACCAGATCTGCAGCGAGGGATCCTCAAAGGTGCGCAGCCGGCGCGTTACGCCCATCAAGCCGAGGATGTAGAGCGGCATGAAGGCGAACCAGAAGCCGACCACCCAGAACCAGAACGACATCTTTCCCCAGAACGGATCGAGCCGGAAGCCGAATGCCTTGGGGAACCAGTAGCTGATGCCGGCAAACAGGCCGAACAGCACGCCGCCGATGATGACGTTGTGGAAATGCGCGACCAGGAACAGGCTGTTGTGGAGCACGAAGTCGGCCGGCGGAACCGCGAGCAGCACGCCGGTCATGCCGCCGACGACGAAGGTCAGCATGAAGGCGACCGTCCACATCATCGGCAGTTCGAAGCGGATGCGGCCGCGGTACATGGTGAACAGCCAGTTGAATATCTTGGCGCCTGTCGGGATCGAAATGATCATCGTTGTGATGCCGAAGAACGAGTTGACGCTCGCTCCCGATCCCATGGTGAAAAAGTGATGCAGCCAGACCAGGTAGGACAGGATGGTGATGACGACGGTCGCGTAGACCATCGACGTGTAGCCGAAGAGCCGCTTGCCGCAGAAGGCCGAGGTCACTTCCGAAAATATGCCGAAGGCCGGCAGGATCAGGATGTAGACCTCGGGGTGGCCCCAGATCCAGATCAGGTTCACGTACATCATCGGATTGCCGCCGAAGTCGTTCGTGAAGAAGTTGGTGCCGACATAGCGGTCGAGAGCCAGCAGGGCCAGCACCGCCGTCAGCACCGGGAAGGCGGCGACGATGAGCACATTGGTGCAGAGCGCGGTCCAGGTGAAGATCGGCATTCTCATCATGGTCATGCCAGGCGCGCGCATCTTGACGATGGTGCAGACCAGGTTCACGCCCGACAGCAGCGTGCCGACGCCCGCCACCTGCAGGGCCCAGATATAGTAATCGACACCGACATCGGGACTGTAGCCGATCCCCGACAACGGCGGATAGGCAAGCCAGCCGGTGCGGGCGAATTCGCCGACGAACAGCGACATCATGACGATGACCGCGCCGCCGACCGTCATCCAGAAGCTGAAATTGTTGAGGAACGGAAACGACACGTCGCGCGCGCCGATCTGCAGCGGGACGACGAAATTCATCAGGCCCGTCACCAGCGGCATCGCCACGAAGAAGATCATGATCACGCCGTGCGCGGTGAAGATCTGGTCGTAGTGATGCGAATTGAGATAGCCTTCCGAACCGCCGAAGGCCATCGCCTGCTGGAGCCGCATCATGATGGCGTCGCTGAAGCCGCGCAGCAGCATGACGATGCCGAGCACCATGTACATCACGCCGATGCGCTTGTGGTCGACGCTGGTGAACCATTCGCGCCACAGATAGCCCCAGAGCTTGAAATAGGTCAGCGCGCCGACGAGGGCGATGCCGCCCAGCGCGACGACTATGAAGGTCGCGACCACGATGGGCTCGTGCAGCGGCAGCGACTCGAGCGTAAGCCGGCCGAAGATCGCCTTGAGAAGAGCAGGATTGTCGAACATGTCTTGCGTGGCGCCTCAGGAGTTGAAGGGCGACCGAAGCGTGCCGGTTGCGGAAGGTGACGGCAGTCGGATCGACAGGGGCAGTGGCCGTTGCAGACCAGCGCCGACGATCGGCGTCGAGGTCATCGGCGTGAAGGATTGATCGGCCTTCGAAGCCGCCAGTGCTTCTTCGGTCGTGCATATGCTGGCGACATAGGATGGGGCAGGGCCGAATATCGTGCCGCGCCGGGCGAACTTGTCGTACAGTAGCGGAAGGGTGTTGCGGATGCCGGCCATTCCCAGACCGCCCTTGGCATCGATCTGCGACATCTCGCTCATGCACATCTTGCCGGGCTCGACGCACATGTTGAGGATCGCCTTGTAGAGATCGGCATCCACCGCCGCATAGTGGCGCACGGGTTGGTTCTCGCTGGGCTGTTCGAGCTCCAGATAGCCGTTTCGGTCGAGCTTGCCGCCGCCGTCCTTTGCCTTCGCGATCCATGCCTGGAAACCGGCGTCGTCCAGGCCGTGGAACGCGAACCGCATTCCCGAGAAGCCGGCGCCGCTGTAGTTGGCGGAGAACCCTTCATAGTCGCCGGACTTGTTTATGACGGCGTGCAGCCTGGTTTCCATACCCGGCATTGCATAGATCTGGCCGGCCAGTGCTGGAATGTAGAAGGAGTTCATCACCGATGCGGAGGTGATGCGAAAGCTGATCGGCCGGTCGACCGGCGCAGCCAGTTCGTTGACCATGGCGACGCCGTACTCCGGATAGATGAACAGCCATTTCCAGTCGAGCGCGACGACTTCGACCTCAAGCGGACGCACGTCCGGCGGCAGCGGCTTGCCGGCCGCTACACGTCCGATCGGACGATAGGGGTCGAGCAGATGGGTGCCCATCCAGGTCACTGCGCCCAGGCAGATTATGATCAGAAGCGGCACCGCCCAAATGACGAGTTCGAGATGGGTCGAGTGGTCCCAATCCGGCTCGTAGCGCGCCTCGCGGTTGGACTGGCGGTATCGCCAGGCAAAGAATATGGTGAGAGCCATCACCGGTATGATGACGATCAGCATCAGTGCCGTGGACACCATCAGCAGGTCGCGCTGCTGCGCGGCGACGTCGCCGGCAGGGTTCATGACGACCATGCTGCAGGAGCCGAGCGATGCCAGCAGGGGCAGCAGGAAAAGGGTACGGAGACGGCTCAATGTATGACCTGTCGGTTGTTCCCCCCAGTGCTAGCCGTACCGCGGCAATGAAGGCATTGGACAATTTGTCCAATGCCGCAATGACGCGGCAGGCCTCATCAAAGCACCTGGCCCGCGCACATGGCAAGCGATCGTAATGAGACCGCGGCGGGGCGACGGAGAATGCTGTGAGCCCAACTTCTAAGATCGAAGCCGACGCAAGACGGATCAACGCGCGGCATCATGAAGTGAAGCCCGGCGAAATCGCCGTTGGCGTCATCATCGGCAGGACGTCGGAATTCTTCGACTTCTTCGTCTACGCGATCGCTTCCGTCATCGTTTTTCCGAAGCTCGTATTTCCTTATGCCGACCCGTTGACCGGCACGCTCTACTCCTTCGCCATCTTCGCGCTTGCCTTCATCGCGCGGCCGATCGGCACGGCGATCTTCACCGCGCTCGACCGCGCCTACGGACGCAGCGCCAAGCTCACCATCGCGCTGTTCCTGCTGGGGACCTCGACCGTGTCGATCGCCTTCGTGCCCGGTTACGACCAGATCGGCCAGGCTTCGGCCTGGCTGCTGGCCATGTTCCGGATCGGTCAGGGACTGGCGCTGGGCGGGACATGGGACGGACTTGCCTCGCTGCTGGCGTTGAATGCGCCCGAAAAGCGCCGCGGCTGGTATGCGATGATCCCGCAGCTGGGCGCACCACTCGGGCTCATCGTTGCCAGCGC
>NZ_RZRK01000355.1:0-6110 GCF_003997835.1 Mesorhizobium sp. M7A.F.Ca.CA.004.12.1.1 | reverse complement strand
TCTCTATGTCAACGCCTTTAAGGCCGGTGACTTCACATGAGCGTGCCGATCGCTCGAACCGTGAGCGAGCTGCGCGGCGTCGTTGCGCAATGGCGTCGCTCGGGTGCCACGATCGGTATTGTGCCGACCATGGGAGCCTTGCACGACGGGCATCTGAGCCTCGTGCGGAAGGCGCTCGAAAGGGCCGAGCGGGTGATCGTGACGCTGTTCGTAAACCCCAAGCAGTTCAACAGCCCCGCCGACCTGATTGCCTACCCTCGGACGGAAAGCGACGATGCTGCCAAGCTCGCTCTGCTGGGCACGCATCTGCTCTATGTGCCGGACACAGAGGAAATGTACCAGGTGGGCTTCGCCACGGCCGTTTCAGTGTCCGGCATCAGCGAATGCCTTTGCGGCGCATTCCGGCCCGGCCATTTCAATGGCGTGGCGACGGTCGTGGCCAAGCTCTTCCTGCAGGCCGGCGCTGACTTCGCCTTTTTTGGCGAAAAGGATTTTCAGCAACTTCAGCTTGTCAGGCGCTTGGTCCGGGATCTCGACATTCCGATCACTATTGTGCCCTGTCCGACAGTCCGCGAAGCCGATGGTCTTGCGCTATCGTCGCGTAACGTGCGGCTCTCCCCAGCCCAACGCGCCATTGCCCCAAAACTAGCATCGGTCCTGCTCGATACGGCCGAGCGGCTTGCACGCGGCTCCCCCATCCTGCCTACGCTTGATGAAGCGCGTGCAGCAATTCTGGCTGCCGGCTATCGCGAGCTCGAATACCTGGAGCTTCGCGGAGAAACAGACCTGCAATCGTTAGCAAGCCTTGACCGACCGGCACGCTTGCTTGCTGCGGCTTGGCTTGGCGACACGCGGCTCATCGATAACGTCGCAATATCACCCATCGGTAGTTGGTCAGGTGGGCGGAGCTCTCTCCAATCGGAAGCAGCACAGCAATTGCGGTGATGACGGCGGCGCGTCGTATGCCCTGCAGGGACAGGCCATCATTTAGAACCACGTCTCCGTCGGCTTCCAGCAACCTCCGCGAGGTACGCTAAGCGCAGATGCATCGCGTATTTGAAACCTTGGTCGAGCAACTCTCTGCAAGCGTCGATGCCGTCGATCTCCATGAGGCAATGGCGTCCGCCGCAGCCGGGTTCGACTTTCCGCTCTTCGCTTATTTCACCTACCCATCCGCTTCCGGCGACAGGCCGCGATTGATCTCGAATTATCCATCATCATGGACATCACATTACCTGCAACAGCGCTACCACAGCGTGGATCCCGTGATCCTGCGGGGACTGCGGGGCTGGGATACCTTCGACTGGGGTGTGGACCGCGATCACCGTTATTTGCCGACCTCTCAGCAGGAAGTCCTGGAAAAAGCAGCTGAGTTCGGCATTCGCGGCGGACTGACCATGTCGATGCATGATCATCGCGGCCGGTTCGCCGCACTGACCTTCGCCTCCAACGAGGCGCATCCGCCATTTCTGAGGTCGCTGACGCGCTACGAAAAAGCAATGCAACTGGTTGCGATCAACGTTCATATCCATGCCCGGCGCAGGCTCGCCGAAGATTGCGTGGTAGATGGCATAACGCTCACCCGGCGGGAGTTCGAGTGCCTGAAATGGGCGGCGTGCGGCAAGTCGGCCTGGGATATCAGCCAGATTCTCGGTGTCTCGAAACGCACCGTGACCTTCCATCAGGAAAACGCCAAGGCGAAGCTTGGCGTGCGAACCATCAACCAGGCCGTAGTGCGGATGGCTGCTCGGGCGAGATCCTGATCCTCTCCAAGTCTAGCTGTAAAGGTCTACAGGCTGCATTCATGACGGCTTTGCCCTTCGATTGCGTGGACACATCCCGCACGGAGACGACAATGATGCAGCTGATAACACCCGACTGCTACGCCGAGTTTGCGAGCGAACTCAAGGAAATGCACGGACTTAGGTATCGGGTTTTCAAGAAGCGGCTCGATTGGGAAGTGCAGACCGAAGGCGAAATGGAAACGGACCCGTTTGACAGCCTGAACCCCGTCTACCTGCTTCTTAAGGGGTCCGATTGGCGAACTTGCGGCTGCGTCCGCCTTTTGCCGACCACCGGACCGACAATGTTGCGCGATACGTTTCCGACGCTGCTGGATGAGATGGTGGTCCCTGCGAGTGCCGATATCTGGGAGAGTAGTCGTTTCGCGCTCGATCTCCCTGCGACAGCGCCGAAGGCAGCTGGCGGCCTGGCCCAAGCAACCTACGAGCTCTTCGCGGGGATCATCGAATTCGGCTTGGCCAACAATCTCTCCGGGATCGTAACGGTGACAGATACGCGCATCGAAAGGATCCTTCGTCTCGCGACCTGGCCGTTGTCACGTATCGGACAGCCCAAGCAGGTCGGCAACACCGAGGCAGTCGCCGGCTTCCTCGATATTTCCTACGCCAGTCTCTTGCGCATCCGCTGGAGGGGACGCCTCAACGGGCCGGTGTTGTGGCAACCAGTTCTCATCCAATCGGCATAGCGCCTGCGGATGCTCAGCCGTGACTTGAGTTAAGTCTGCTCACGGCCGCCACCGCCGCCGTGAGGGTGAGCGGACCCGCCCCCACGAGCTTTCGACTGTTCCGGTCGATTGGCTCGCGCGGCCGGACTTTGGATTTCCGTAGGCGCAACCCGCAGTCCAGCGTGAGCACGCCAAAATGGCGCCCCTCGGCTTCGTCCAAAGAAGCCAACGTGGCTTCTGAAGTCGTCTTAGAATATTGGACCGGCCGCCGTGAGCGATCGCAACCTCAAAGCTTTGCCGGTATGCCGGTTTGGCCGGACCGTCGGCCAGTCGGAGCAGTCCCCTGATAAGGACCCGAGCTGACCGCGGTCCAACAGCGCCCGAGCCTATGCTTTGTGCATTACCGTTCGGTTGGCCATGTCGTCCAAGACCGCATGAAGAAGGCTTCCAACCTCCTGCGCAGCGAGCTCTGGCGCAATTCCTACATCGGACAATTGAATGAGCATTTTCTTGGCAGCACAGCGCCAGAACGCACTCGCCGCCTCGCCGTTCTTGGTCTCGAGGGCCTGGGCGATACTTTCGACCAATATACGTCGCCGATGCAGCGGAAATACGCAAATGTTTGATTCATGCATCAATCACCTCACAGATTCAGTTCCACAAAGAAAAACACCGGCGTCTTCAAAAGAGCCCCGCTAGCGCGGTGACGGTTCGCGGCGACATGACGAGTTCCACTTCCCCATCGACAAGCCATTGGGAGATGAGCCGCCGGACCGCATATCCGGGACCGCACATAAGGTGAACCACCATTGCTCATCCGGCTGCATTTTCCTGGGCCGTTCGACGAGGCGTTCCAGCCGAATTGACGTCCAATGACTTGATCTCTGAAAGGGCAGGGCGGTACGAATCACCCGATTGTTCCGCTGCTTACATTCCTGCGAGCTTGTGTATGAACGATTAAAGCGTGCCCGAGCCGTTCTTGGTGGCCGCCGCAGAAGGGAATCATGTCATCCGCTGCCTATCGTAGGCGGCGCGACTTCTAGCATGACTGCACTGCCCCGACAGGGCTTTGCAATCGCGCGTTTCGAGGCCTATGCTTTGGCATCGGCCGGCATTTACTTCGGTGCAGCCGACAGTAAGACGTACGCGCTCTTGCCCCGTTGGAAGAGAGCCTTGCCCGATCCCTCTTTCGCGACCAGGTGCTGAAGCCCTCACCCCGCAGGACTTCGCGCTTTTGCGACCATCGCTGCATCACGTCGAACCGGGCATCAAGGACCAGTTGGAGGTCGCGCATCAGCCGATCAAGAACGTATATTTTCCCGAGAGGGGCATCGCGTCGGTGGTCGCCACCATGACCGGCGGGCGGCAAGGTGAAGTCGGCATTGTCGGCGATGACGGGATGAAAGGAATTGCCGTCATTCTGAAAGCACTACCTGGCGCCTGCCGGTTGAAAACCTTCGCCCTGCGATTAGCCCGTCGCTTCGCACCTCAGTGCTGGATTATGCCCACGCGTTCCTCGTCCAATCATGCCGGACGGCACTGGTCAATGGCCACTCCAAGATCGAAGAACGGCTGGCCCGCTGGCAGCTTGATGGTCCACGACCGTGCGGAAGGAGATAAGATCCTCCCGACGCATGAATTTCTGGCGACCATGCTCGCGCCCACCGCCCGGGGTCACCACGGCCCTGCAAATGCTTGAGTATCGAGGACTGGTGCACGCCAAGCGCGGCGAGATCACGATCATCGACCGTGCCGGATTGATAAAGCTCACACATGGCGCTTATGACAAGGAGGAGCAGCGTTATTTCGGCCTGGCCGCTGCCTGAAGCATGTCGGTTGAAACGGGTTCAGCCGACGTCTCCTTGCCCCTCACCAGGTCGCCCAAAAGCATCAGCGGTTTTGAACGAATCGCAGCGATTGTCCGCAATCGGACATAGGCTTGAAGGCGGTCGAATTCGTGCCATAAGTCGGGTTGGTCAGGGTTCAGGGAGGAATTCGTCATGACCAATTCGTTTCACACTGTCACCGTCGAAAAAGCCGCAGAAGCCTATGTCCTTTCCAGGGGAAGGGTCCGCTTCTCTCCATGGCGCAGGCGATCCGCGCCATCCGAACACTAATGCCGGCATGCAAGGCCACCGACCGCGAGTTGGAGGAACTGTTGGCGGCCGCTTCCTTCGTTCATGGCGTGCCCGTCGCCTTCGACACAAAAACAGCCGATCGTGTAGAACCACGGCTGCATTCCTAAGAGGGCATGCCGCGCCATGCAGACTGTCAGAGGGCATTCGTCAGATCGTAGTCCGCTAACTTAACTGCAGAGTCTATAGGACGTGTTCCAGCATTGCGAACTCACCGATCGCTTTGTTGCCAAAGCTGCCAGCAAGCGATCGCCTCATCCAGCCGTTTGCACCATCTCATCACAGACATCATCGCGATGCTACCTGTCCAGCATATGTCCAGCATTTCGCAAGGCGGCCAGAAGGAGCCTCGCATAGCCTGTGACATCGATCTGGGCCTGCATCGAAAGGGGCATGCTGGTCCAGTTCTCCAACGGTGCAATGAAAGGTGAGAAGGTGCCATTGACAAGGCAACAACAGCTAACAAGGCCCTCTCGGTCCAATGCCACCACACCGATCTTGTCGCCTGGATATCCAATGGCTGCGACTCGCTGGACCTCCAGGTCACCGTCCACCCGCACGTCAAAAAGAAGGCTACCACGGCTCCTCGTGGCTATCTCAGCCGCCTTCTCATCAAAGCTTGAAGAGAGCAAGCGGACGCTTTCCACCGCCATCTGGAAAATCACCAAATCCAGTTCATTCACGGCCATATGGGCATTTCCGCGCAACGGGTGGTGATTGCAATGACACATACTGCTTGTTCACAGATGTCGGTCACGAACGATCATTCGTCGGGTTCCGGTTCCGACCAACGGTGTCGCCACCTGATCGTGCTGCGGTTCGAACCTTCCGAACGCGAGCCGAGCGCGCTATGAGGTTGGAGTCTAGGTCTCGGACCCTGCCTCGCGGCCTTCTCATCTTTGGCAGACCCGTTGCAACGCCGCCGCGATGGCGCAAACGCCAGATGACGCTGATCCATCGCTTGATCGTGAACTGAGCTTCTGAACACCATTGGGACAGCAGGGTGGAAGGGCTTGACCAACGCTGCCCCCGTTTTCCAAGAGGACCCGTCCTCGATTGAATCTTTCGAGCCCCGTGCGGCGCGCAGCCAAATGATGACCATCTGGACCCTGCTCGCAGACCGCAAGGCAAAGAGGGAACCTTCCAGGCAGCCAAGCTGCGCCGACGCAAAGAGCGACCTTTGGAATTCCCAAGAATTTAGCCTTCCATAGTTGCGACAGGCAACCACTGCACGAGTGTGGGAGAGCGAATCGCAAGCATTGCGTGAGGTCCTGCGCGTTTTCCCCTCTTTGCTATTTGGCACATCGTTTGCGCCGAAGTGGGCGCAGCGTTCGACCGGAGCACTGCATGGGAGAGGGAGGAGCCCCACCCCGATCCGGTCAAGGAGAGAGACGGTGTTGGTTCCAAGAGTTCCCCGCGCGATCGCAGCGCCCCGCAAGCGCCATTTTGCCCGGACCTACGTGCAGGTACTTGCCGCCATAATCCTGGGTGCCGCAATCGGCTATTTC
>NZ_RZRK01000354.1:0-6125 GCF_003997835.1 Mesorhizobium sp. M7A.F.Ca.CA.004.12.1.1 | reverse complement strand
ACCCTGGATGCCGAGTGAGCTTGCTGTCGCGATGCCGCGCTTGACGACGTCCTGCGCGACCGCTGCGAAATCGTCGAATCCGTTTTGGCGATTGCCCTTGAGCGCCGCTTGATGCCAGGCCGGGCCGAACTCGCCGCCGCCGCGGATGCAGGCCTGCACATAGGCATTGCCCTTTTCCAGCCATAGCCTCCCGCGCACGCCGGCATAGCCGGGCAGCAGCGGCACTTCGAAACCGCCATAGCCGTAAAGCAGCGTCGGCACCGGCCCCTTCTGATCGCGCCGCCTGACGACAAAATAAGGGATCATCGTGCCGTCCTTGGAGCGCGCCTCGAACTGTTCCGAGATGAGCGGCGAGGCATCGAAACGCGCCGGCTGCGACTTCACGGTAGCGAGCGTCTCGCCATTGTCGTCAGACCAGATGATCGCACTCGGGGTCAGGAAATCGGTGAAGGAAAAGGACACGGTCGAGCCGAACTGCTCGGCATGGCTGATGCCGACATTGCCATTTTCGGGCAGCGCCACCGGTTTCAGCGACCAGTTGCCATCCTTGCGCTCGCAGACGACGACCTTGCCGCGCACATTGTCCATCAGGCTGATGAACAGCCGGTCCTGCGTGCGGGCCATGCCGGCGATGGAAACGCGATATGCCGGCTCGAACAAGGTTTCGACAGATCCGAGCGCGCCGGTCTCGACCCAGTGCGCCAGATCCAGCGAATAGAGGCCGTCGGGCTTGCAAACCGTGCCGTCGGGCGACGTCCATGGACTGCGCACGCCGAACACGAGCTGATCCCTGAATATTGCCGTATCGGTCATGTCGTCCGGTAGCGGCAGCTGTTTGTTTTCGCCGGAAGGCAGCCGAAGGAAGATGTGCGAAGCGAAGAAATTCAGCGTTCGAGCCAGGACCAGATAGCGTCTGTCACCGTCGTACTCGACAGCGGCACCAACGGCGAGATCCTCTTTCTGCGCCTCGAAGATCGGCGTCGCGTCTTCCAGCTTGGTATCGCGCTTCCACAGCTTTATGACTCGCGGATAGCCGGACTCGGTCTTGTCGGCCTCGTCGAAAGCGGCGGAAACAATCACGGTGTCCTTATCCAGCCAGCTGAAGCCCGACTTGGAAGCGGGCGCGCGAAACCCACCGTGGACAAACGACTTGGTCGCAATGTCGAACTCGCGCATCTCGCTCGCGTCACCGCCATCCGGCGACATCGAGACAAGGCAAAGGTTGAAGTCCGGATAGAGCCGGCTGGCGCCGCTGAACACCCATTTGATCCCCTCCTTCGCCGCAAGCTGGTCGAAGTCGACGATTGTTTCCCAGTCGGGTTTCTCGGTCTTGTAGGAAGCGACCGTCGTGCGGCGCCAGAGGCCGAGCACATTGGTCTTGTCCTGCCAGAAATTGTAGACATGGCCTTTCAACGCAGCGCCGACCGCAATGTTGTCCTCGGCCGTCATCAGGTCGAGCGCGGTCTGGAACGACGCCTGGTAGGACGGATCGCCCTGCAATTCACCAACCGTGATCTCGTTCTGGCGATGTACCCAGTCCAATGACTGTATGGCTGTCCTGTCCTCCAGCCAGAGAAAGGGATCGTCGGTCGAGAGGGTGGAATTCGGCGTCTGGGTGGAAGGCTTGGTCATGAGGTCTCCGATAAACGCGTTGCTTTGAAAAAGCCAACGCGGATAGGCCGTATCGATATTCACTATGCTCAGCGCACAATTGAGGCTTTCCGCCCACCAGCGAGGCTAGCAATAGCCAGCGCCAGGCACAGCAGCCCAAGCGTGATCGGCAGCCCGCCGGCACCCAGAATATCCATGGCGCCGCCCGCCAGCGGCGGCACGGCGATACCGCCGACGCCCCACATCAAGGAAAAGGCCGCATTGCCGGCAACCAGTGCGGAGCCGGTGAAGCGTTCGCCGAGCTCGATGATCGACATCGTGTAGATGCCGTAGGAAACCGCACCCCAGACAAAGATCATTGGCCAGATCAGCGGCGACTCGATGAGAAGCGGAAGCAGGACGCAGCCGAGCACCGTGATCGCGACGCAGGCAAGCCGCACCAGGCGCGCGGAAAGCCTTTCCGCCAGCAGGCCTAGCGGCACCTGCATGGCGATATTGCCGGCAATCATCACCGACAGCAGCGCCGACATGCGGGTTTCGGTAATGCCGTGATGGGTGCCATAGACAGGCAGCAGCGCCAGCGCGCCCTGTTCGAAACCGGCGGCGACTATGACGGCAAACAAAAGCAGCCACGCCAGCGGCACGAAACCCAGGACGGAAACTTGATGCCCGGCCTCGTCGACCTTGGGCAAGCGCGGCAGCACCAAGCCCAGGCAGATGCCGCACAGCACGAAGGCGGAGATGCCGACGAGGAAGGGCGGCCAGCCCTCAGTGCCGACTGCAAGCAGGCATAGCGGCCCGGCCGCGAAACCGGCCGAGATGATCGTCGAATAGACACCCATGACGCGCCCTCGCCGCGCCGGCGGCGCCAGCGCGATGACCCAGATCTCGCTCAGCACATAGAGCGGGTTGGTCACCACACCGATCAGGAAGCGCAGGGGAAACCACAGATAGACATTCTGCGTCCAGCCGATCAGCGCCAGCACGACAGCCGAAAGCGCCGCACAGGTAAGCGCTGTGCGCCCTGCCCCGAACCGGCGGGCCAGCGCCGGGATCAATGGCGACGACAGGATGAAACCAATCGGCGTCATGGCCGCCGACAGGCCGATCATCGCTGGCGAAACGCCCTGGCGCTGCAGGATGAAACTCAGCAGCGGATAGGACAACCCTTGCGCGATGGCGAACACCGAGACGGTCGCGATCACACCGGTGATCGCCGCCCACTGCATCGTCTCGTCCTTGTTCGATTCAACCAAATTCATTGTGCGCACCGCTATCGAGGCTGCAGGATTAGCGATTGAGCAACGTGGTGGTAAGCCCCTGGGAGGCGAAAACCGCTTGCTCCAGACAATGCCTGTCAGGAGGTTGGGCCTGTCAGGAAGTTGGGCCTGTCAGGAAGTTGGGCCGGTCAGGAGGTTGGGCTCGTCAGGAAGCTCGGCGCACGGACGACCGATACAGCGCGAACATCACCAGCACCGCGTCGAGGCCGGCGATCACGACCGGCAGCCCGAGCGGGCCGATGCCTTGCATGAGCACGCCGGCACCGGGTGGGCCGACGATGCCACCGACGCCCCACATCAGTGCAAAGGCAGCGTTGCCGGCGACCAGCACAGAGCCCTTGAACCGGCTGCCGAGTTCGACCAATGCCATGGTGTAGACGCCGTAACCGACCGCGCCCATCACCAGCAGCACGACCCAGATCAACGGCGTTGTGATCAGCAAAGGCAGCAAAAGCGCGCAAACGGTTGTTGCCAGCGCGCAGACGATGATCATGGCGCGGCCGCCAAAACGCTCCGCCAGAAGGCCGAGTGGTATCTGCAGCAGGATGTTGCCGAGGGAAAGCGCCATCACCAGCGAGGCCAGAACGGCTTCCGCCAAGCCGTAGCTGGCGCCGAAGACCGGGACCAGCGCATAGGTGCTCTGCTGGACCGCCGCCGAGACAAGCACGGCAAGCAGCAGCGCCGGCGCCACCTTGGCAAAGCCGACAAGGCCGCTGGCAGGCTGGTCGTCATCCTCGAAACCGGTCAGCTTAGACGAGACCGCGTGCAGGATCACCGCGCAGAGCGCGAAACCGGCGACGCCGACCATGAAGGGCGCCCAGCCCGACGTACCGAGCAGGGTCAGCGCGAATGGTCCGGCGGCGTAGCCGGCGCCCATTAGCGTGTTGAACACGCCCATCACCCTGCCGCGCCGCGATGGCGGCGCCAGCGACAGTGCCCACACCTCGCCGAGGATGTAGAGCGGGTTGATGACGACGCCGATGATGAAGCGGATGACGAACCAGGCCACCCAGTCCTGCAGATAGCCGATACCCAGGAAGCAGAGCGCGCCGATCAGCGAGCAGCCGACCGCCAGGTTGCGTGCACCGACAAGCCGCACAGCCGCGGGCACGAAAGAAGCCGAAAGGATCAGCCCGAGCGGCATCATCGCCGCCGACAAGCCGATCAGCGCTGGCGACATGCCTTGTTTCTGCATCAGCAGCGTGAACAGCGGCGAACTCAACCCCTGCGCCGCGCCGAACATCGCAAGTGCCGCGGTGACGCCGGCAAGCGCTGCCCACTGCGTTCCTGCTTCGCCTTCGTTCGAGCCGGTCGCAACCATGCTGCCATCCATGTGAATTGCTGGCCATCCGGCCGGCAAGCCCGAGTAGCTATCGGTTCGATCCAGGCAAAGGAAGGGCCGCCCGGCGAAATCCGCTTGCGCCAACGAGGCGGCGGGATCAGGCCGATGTCGTGGCCGCGCAACTGCCGTTCCGGCATGTCGCTTCCCTCGCCCTAGTGGTCGCCGCCTCCGCAATGGCTGGACAGCCGCCGGTCCATTATGCCGCCCGCTATCGCATCCTACGAGGACCATCATGACCGCCGCCCTACAACCCTTGGAACCGGCATTGGCCACCGACCGCGCCCGTCGCGGTGGCCGCGCCGGAAAGCGCGCCGGCGGCTCGGCCGCGTTCGAGCAGCCGGCTTTCCGCCAGCTGAAAAACCCGCTGACGCCGACCAGGCTGGTCTCCGACGACGAGCTGGAATCGATCCACCTCGCCTCCCTGCGCGTGCTCAGGGAAATCGGCGTCGATGTGCTGCATGACGAAGCCCGCAGCATCATGAAGGCGCATGGCGCCGATGTGCGCGACGGCAGCGAGCGGGTGCGCTTCGACAGCGACATGATCCTCGAACTGGTGTCGCACTGCCCGTCGGAGTTCACCATCCATGCCCGCAATCCGGCGCACAATGTGCGCTTTGGCGGCAACAATGTGATCATCTCGATGATGGCGTCGGCGCCCAATTGCTCCGACATCGATCGCGGCCGCCGGCCCGGCAACCAGCAGGACTACCGCAATTTCTTAAAGCTCGCGCAGATGCACAACATCCTGAACTGCACGGGCGGCTACCCGGTCGAGCCGACCGATATCCATCCGTCCGTCCGCCACCTCGAATGCATCCGCGATCTCAGCGTGCTCACCGACAAGGTGTTCCACATCTATTCGCTCGGCAAGGAACGCAATGTCGACGGCATCGAGATCGCCAGGATCGCGCGCGGCATCAGCCACGAGCAGATGCTGGAAGAGCCGTCCGTCTTCACCATCATCAACACGAATTCGCCGCTCAAGCTCGACGTGCCGATGATGGAAGGCATCATCCAGATGTCGAGCAAGGGCCAGGTCGTCGTCGTGACGCCGTTCACCCTGTCGGGCGCCATGGCGCCTGTCACCATCGCCGGCGCACTGGTGCAGCAGAACGCCGAGGCGCTTGCCGGCCTCGCCTTCGCCCAGATGGTGCGCAAGGGCGCACCCGTCGGCTATGGCGGCTTCACCTCCAATGTCGACATGAAGTCCGGTTCGCCGGCGTTCGGCACGCCGGAATACATGAAGGCGCAGCTCGTCGGCGGCCAGCTTGCCCGCCGCTACAACATTCCCTACCGCACCTCCAACACCTGCGCCGCCAACACGGTCGACGCGCAGGCGGCTTATGAAAGCGTGTTCTCGCTGTGGGGCGCCATCCAGGGCGGCGGCAATCTGATGATGCATGCCGCCGGCTGGCTCGAAGGCGGCCTGCGCTGCTCCTACGAGAAGACCATCCTGGACATCGACCTGCTGCAGATGGTGGCCGAATTCCTGACCCCCCTCGATCTTTCCGACGAGGCACTCGGCTTCGACGCCATCCAGTCGGTCGGTCCCGGCGGCCATTTCTTCGGCACCCAGCACACGCAGGACCGCTACAAGACCGCCTTCTACTCGCCGATCCTGTCCGACTGGCGCAATTACGAGACCTGGGCGGAAGCCGGCTCGCCGACGGCGCTCGAAAAGGCCAACAAGGTCTGGAAGGAGCGGCTGGCGTCCTATGAGGAGCCTTACATGGACCCGGCCATCCGCGAGGAACTCAACGCCTTCGTCGCCAAGCGCCGGTCCGAAGGCGGCGCGCCGACCGATTTTTGATCGGCAGTGCTGTTGATGAACGGTCGACCCCCACTCCGTCGAGCTGTGCTCGACACCTCTCCCCCGATCGACGGGGGAGAGG
>NZ_RZRK01000353.1:0-6145 GCF_003997835.1 Mesorhizobium sp. M7A.F.Ca.CA.004.12.1.1 | reverse complement strand
GCATCGTAGAGACCGACAAGCGCTTCGAGATTCTCAGCCTCGTGCACGCTTTCATCGGCGCAGATCGGCACGGGATGGGCGATATGGCGCAGGATTTCGTCATGACCGGCCGGCAGCGGCTGCTCGATCAGCGCGATGCCTTGTTCGGCGGCAAAGGCGAGGTTCGCAACGATGTTGTCGTCGCTCCAGCCCTCATTGGCGTCGAGGATGATGCGGCTGTCTGGCGCTGCCTGCCTGACCGCGCGGATGCGGGCGATGTCGTTGTCGCCGCCGATCTTGACCTTGAGCAGCGGCCGCGCCGCATTGGCGCGAGCCTGCGCCGCCATCGCCTCCGGCTCGCCCAGCGACAGCGTGTAGGCGGTTTCGAGCGCCTGCAAGGGAAGAGCACCTATCGCGACTGCTACCGAGGTTCCGCTGAGCTTTGCCTCCAGGTCCCACAGGGCGCAGTCTATGGCGTTGCGGGCGGCTCCGGCCGGCATAGCATCGAGCAAGGCGGTCCGGCTGATGCCACCGGCGATCCGGCCGCGCATGGCCTCGATCGCGTCGCGCACGCCCTCCATGGTCTCGCCATAGCGCTTGTAGGGGACGCATTCGCCGCGGCCGAGGTGGCCGCCCTCGCCGATCGTGCAGGAGATCACCTCGGCTTCGGTCTTGGAACCTCGCGAAATGGTGAAGGTTCCGGCGATGGGAAAACGCTCGGCCTCGACCGAAATGACACGCGCCATATTTTTCTGCTCCTGCTGTGCGACAAGCGTTGTCGGCAAATCGACAGGTCAGACCCGTCAGGCTAAACAGGACGCCATGTTGACCATCGGCAAGCGCGACGCAAGCGGCACGACCGCAGGGGAGGCTGACCACGAACCGCGCGTGGCGATCGGCGAGGAGGATGGCGTTCTTGGCTGCGCTTTCTCCGGAATCTGGACCACAAGGACCGTCGCGCTCATCGACGCCGACATGCGCAAGATCGAAAAGCGAAGCGGCTTCAAAACCTTGGCGCTCGATGTTTCCAAGATCGAGAAGATGGACACCGCCGGCGCCTGGCTGATCGACCGGCTGGTCAGCGCCTTCGAGAAGAAGGGCGTCGAGATCCAGATGCAAGGCCAGAGCGAGATCGCTTCGATCCTGCTCGAAGCTGTCGGCGAGGCCGTGCGGCGCGAACCCGAATCCGGCCCGGCGCGGCCGCCCAACATCGTCATTCGCGCGCTTGAGGCGGTCGGCCGCCGCGTCTACGAGATGCGCGACGATTTTCTCGCTTCGATGAACATCCTCGGCGCCACCATCCGTGGCGCGCAGATGAAGCTCGGCCGTGGCCATGCCGTCAACCCGGCGGCGATTTTCAACCAGATCGACCGCATGGGCGTCGGCGCCATTCCGGTGGTGGTGCTGATGTCGGCGATCGTCGGCGCCATCGTTGCCCAGCAAGGCGCCTATCAGCTCAGCTATTTCGGCGCCGATATCTTCGTCGTCGACCTGGTCGGCGTGCTGATCCTGCGCGAACTCGGCGTGCTGATGACGGCGATCATGATCGCCGGCCGCTCCGGCAGCGCGATCACCGCCGAGATCGGCTCGATGAAGATGCGCGAGGAGGTCGACGCGCTGAAGGTCATCGGGCTCAACCCGATCGGCGTCCTGGTCTTTCCGCGGCTCGTGGCGCTGGTCATCGCCTTGCCATGCCTGACCATCATCGCCAATTTCGCCGCACTCGGCGGCGGCATACTGGCTGCCTGGCTCTATTCCGACATCCCGCCCGCCGCCTTCATCGACCGGTTGCGCGTCGCCATCGATCTCAGCACCATCTTTGCCGGCCTGATCAAGGCGCCGTTCATGGCCATGATCATCGGCACGATTGCCTCGGTCGAAGGCATGAAGGTCGGCGGCAGCGCCGAATCGCTCGGCCAGCATGTTACCGCTTCGGTTGTGAAGTCGATCTTCGTCGTCATCATCCTCGACGGACTTTTTGCCATGTTCTACGCAGCGATCGAGTTCTGAGATGAACCTGCGAAACAGGAAAAGGGCGGGCGCATTGGCGGATGAGGCGGGTGAGGGCGACATCGTGCTATCCGCGCACGACATCAGCGTGTCCTTCGCCGACAAGCTTATCCTCGACAGACTGTCGCTCGACATAAGGCGCGGCGAAATCCTTGGATTTGTCGGCGCCTCGGGTGCTGGTAAATCCGTTCTGCTGCGCACCATTCTCGGCCTGACGCGCAAGCAGTCGGGTACGATCAAGCTGTTCGGCGTCGATGTCGAGAAAGCTGATGATGCCGAGCGTCTGCGCATCGACATGCGACTTGGCGTGCTGTTCCAGCACGGCGCGTTGTTCTCGGCGCTGACAGTGCAGGAAAACGTCCAGGTGCCGATGCGCGAATATCTCGACCTGCCGCGAAAGCTGATGGACGAACTGGCGATGCTCAAGATCGAGCTGGTCGGGCTGCCGCCCGATGCAGCGCAGAAATTCCCGTCCGAACTGTCCGGCGGCATGATCAAGCGCGCCGCGCTGGCCCGGGCGCTGGCGCTCGATCCCGACATCGTCTTCCTCGACGAGCCGACATCGGGCCTCGATCCGATCAGCGCGGCGGAGTTCGACGAGCTGGTGGTCAAGCTGCGCGATACGATGGATTTGACTGTCTACATGGTCACGCACGATCTCGACACGCTGTTCACCGCTTGCGACCGGGTGGCCGTGCTCGGCAAGAAGAAAGTGCTGGTCGAAGGCACCATCGACGACATGCTGAAGAGCGAGGAACCGTGGGTAAAGTCCTATTTCCGCGGAAAACGCGCCCGGCAACTTGATCTTGCGGCGCGCGCATAGCCATAAGTGGGACAATGGAAACCAGAGCCAACTACGTCATTGTCGGCATCTTCACGCTGGCCGCGATCCTGGCGGCGTTTGCCTTCGTCTACTGGACGGCGGCCATCGGCGACAAGGGCGAGACGACGTTGCTGCGCGTGCGCATTCCGGGCTCTGCGTCCGGGCTTGGCCGCGGCAGTTTCGTGCTGTTCAACGGCGTCAAGGTCGGCGACGTCAAGCGCGTCTATATCGACGTCGACAATCCGACGGTTGCCATCGCCGATACCGAGATCGACCGCATGACGCCGATCACCAAATCGACGCAAGCCGATATCGGGCTTGCCGGCCTGACCGGGCAGGCCAACATCGAGCTCAAGGGCGCCGACCCCAAGGAAGTGAAACTCCTCGACCAGGCGGAAAAGGAAGGCAAGGTCGCCGAGATCGTCGCCAACCCGTCGGCGGTGACCAACCTCTTGCAGACGGCGCAGAATATCTTCACCCGCGCCGACAAGGTGCTGACCGAGCTCGAAGGCTTCACCAGGGACGTTCGCGGGCCGCTGACGCAGACCGTCCAGAATGTTCAGACCTTCTCCGATGCGCTGGCCAAGAATTCGGATGGCATCGACAAATTCCTGTCCGCCGCCAGCACGCTGGCGGATGAGCTTAAAGGCGTTTCCGGCAAACTCGACGGCACGCTGAAAGCAGCCGAAGGCCTTCTCAACGCCGTCGACAAGGACAAGATCAAGAGCATCGTCGCCAATGTCGACGCGGTAACCGGTAACCTCAAGGAGACGTCGAAGCAGCTCGACGGCGTGATCAAGAACGTCGATACAGCCGTGGGATCGGTCAACGACTTCGCCAAACGGACGCAAGGCACGCTGGCCAAGGTCGACAACGTGATCGACGGTATCGATCCCGCACAAGTGCGCTCGGCGCTCGCCAACATCCAAAAGGCCAGCGAGAGCGCCGACAAGGCCGCCGCCGATATCGCTGAGGTGACCCACAAGTTCGCCAACCGGGCCGACGACATCGACCAGACGATCAAGGACGCAAAGCAGCTCGCGCAACGGCTCAACGATGCCTCGGTGCGGGTCGATGGCATTCTTGCCAGGGTCGATACCTTGCTCGGGTCGGGGCAGGCCGATGGCGTGATGGCGGATGCCAGGGCGACGCTGAAGTCGTTCAAGCAGGTTGCCGACACGCTGAATGCCCGCCTTGGCGTCATCACCGACAATCTGGCGCGCTTCTCGGGACAGGGACTTTCGAATGTCGAGGCCTTGGTGCAGGACAGCCGCCGTTCGATCAGCCGCATCGAAGAGGCGGTGACCGATCTCAGCCGCAATCCGCAGCGCATCCTTTCGGGTGGCGACGGCGAGGTTCGGCAATTCGATGGCAGGGCGCGGCGTTGACTTCGGCGACGGCGCGCCCCAGAAACATGAGCCGCGAAAGCGGGTCGATCTTACGATCCGGGGACAACGGGGATCGCGCGTGAAGTCTGTGTGGGTGAAAACGGGCGGGTTGACATCGGCTGCGGCACTGCTTGCCCTGACGCTGGCCGGCTGCGCGGCGTTGGGCGGCAAGCCCGCGCCGCTCGATACGTTCGAGCTGTCGGCGCCGTCGATCGACGCGCATGGCCATAGCCGCCGCCAGATCCTGATCGCGCAGCCGTCGGCGCTCAAGGCGCTGGACAGCCAGAACATCGTCATCAAACCGTCGGATCGCTCGATCCAGTATCTTAAGGGCGCGCAATGGGCCGACCGGCTGCCGCTGATCGTGCAGGCGCGGCTGGCCGAGACCTTCCAGCGCTCGGGCAGCTTTGCCGGCGTCGGCAAGCCGGGCGAGGGCCTGGCGATCGACTATCAGGTGATCGTCGAAATCCGGTCCTTCGAGGTGCGTGTCGACGGCGGCGAACATGCCGAGGTCGATCTGTTCGTGCGGATCCTGAACGATCGCAACGGCGAGGTCCGTGCCTCCAAGAGCTTCACCGCAGCCGCACCCGTCTCGGGCAGCGGCAATCCTGCCTATGTCAGCGCGCTCGACAAGGCGTTCGGCGACGCCGCCGGGCAAATCGTGCGCTGGACGGATTCGGTGATCTGAGCCGGCCGAGCTTTCAAAGCGATCGTGCGTCGCGTTGAAACCACGTCGCACAGCGCATCGACTAAAGATCTTTGGTTTGCGCCGCCCCTCATTGCCCTGCCGGGCATTTCTCCCCGTATAGTGACGGGGAGAAAGACGTTGTCGCCGAAGATTTCGCCAATCGCCAACGTTGCTGAATGGGCGCCGGGAGTGCGGCCATCTCCTTCTCCCCGTCACTATATGGGGAGAAGGTGCCGGCAGGCGGATGAGGGGCGGCGCCGACCGATTGTGATCCTCGTCGCCCGCTCAGTGCAGGCGGCCGCTCGCATGGGCCAGCATGGTGTAGACCTTGCCGGTGTCCGACGTCAGGTAGGTCTGCGCCATGATGTTGTCGCGGTCGTTGCGCGAGACATCCTTGAGCAGCTTCTCGAAATCGTCGCAGTAGCGGTCGACAGCGGCGCGGAACTCGGCTTCCGCCTGATACTTGCGACGGATCTCGTCGAACGTCTGCTGTCCCTTCAACGTGTAGAGCCGCCTTGTGAACACGTCACGCTCGCCACGCCGGTAGCGGTTCCACAGCTCGATCGAAGCCTCGTGGTCGATGGCACGCGCGATATCGACGGAGAGCGAGTTCAGCGATTCCACGACATGCAGGGGCGAGCGCTGGGCAGGGGTAGCGCGCTGCGCTTCCACGGGGGCCGTAGGGGCTGCCGACCTGAGGTCCTCATCGTTCGATGCCGCGGTCAGCAGATCCCGCACCCATCCGCCCTGGGGCGTGCGGGCGCTGGCATCGCCGCGCGGACGCGGTGCCGCCTCGGCAGGACGCTCAAGGTCGAGCGTGCCGCGCAATGCAGGGCCGCCCAAGGGCGCCTGAGGCGTGCGCAGGTCCGGCTGCGGTGCCGGTGCGCGGCGCGGCGGCTCGGCAGCGCGTGCGGCCGGCGCTTGCGGCGCCGGACGCAGGTTGCGTGGTTCGGACCCGTCACCGCCGCGGCCGGACTTGGCCACGATGTCCGAAAGCTCCTTCAGGGCGTTGATCTGCTCGGAAACGGCGCGGCGGATGGCCGAGGTCGATTCCTTTGCCTCTTCGGGCATTTCGATGACGCCCTTCTTGAGCTCGGCCCGGGTCAGGTCGAGTTCGCTCTTGATCGAGCCGGCGGTGCGCCGCATCTCCTCGGTGGCATCGGCAAAGCGCTTGGTTGCCGAATCGACGACGTCGGTGATGGCGTTGCGGATCTTGTCGGCCGACTCCATCGTCTTGCCTTCGGCGTTCTGCAGCGT
>NZ_RZRK01000352.1:0-6145 GCF_003997835.1 Mesorhizobium sp. M7A.F.Ca.CA.004.12.1.1 | reverse complement strand
ACGCGAAACCTGCTGAAAAGAGGTATTTCCTCATCGTTGGTATCCCAATTCTATCCCGGTCCCGCCCAATTTCATCTTTCCAGGTGCGCGAAATCCGTGCCAGCCCTATGCGGCGAAACGATGTCGCCGATTGTTACTGGATCGTGTCGATGGCACTGGTCGACGAGCCGAATTCGCCGAGGGTGCGGAACGACAGATTGAAGCCGATGGTCTGCGACACCTCCCTGGTGTTCAGATCGCGCGACTGCGAGTAGGTCATCAGATAAGTGAAGCAGGAATCGTTGTAGGCGAAGCCGACACCGTCCTTGACCAGCAGGCTTTGCTGCAGGTCGTAGGTTCCTGTGCCGAAGACGCGCCAGTTTTCGGCCAGATGCGTGGATGCACCAAGTGTGACTTCGTGACGGTCTTCCGTGAAACCGTACAGCGGCTGGGCCTGGATGAAGGCGTATTTGGCGCTCAGCGACACAGGCAGGCCGGAATAGGCGGCCTTCACCTCGGCACGGCGGACCTCGAAACTCTGTTCGTCGAAACGGCCGCTGACCGAGGCCGCGAAGCCGTTGGGGCTGTTGATGCCGAACAGGCCGACATAGTCGGATTTGGTCGTGTCGAGGCCGGAATTGGCGCCGACATTGACCAGATCCGGCGCGGCAAAGGAGTTCTCGCCGCCGATCTGATAGGATTGGCCGAAAATGGCATTGGTACCCCAGCCATTGTTGTACGAGCCGGAATAGCGGAGGCCGACATTGGCGCGCGAACCGCCTTCGACGCGGTCGTAACCGGAGAACTTGTCGCGCTCGAACAAGGTGGTCGCGTCGAAGACCATGCTTTGGGCGTCTTCGTTGGGCACTGAGAGGCCGCCGACATATTGCTCGTTCGGACGCATGAAGACCTGCGCCATTGGCTCGATGACATGGCTGGACCCGCTGGCCATGGAAAACAGCACCGGCCAACGCATCTCGAGGCCCGCGGTTGCCATGTAACGGGCAAATGACGAGCGCATATCGTCCTGCTCGCCCAAATGCGTTGCCGTTCGGTCGATGGCGTCTAGCGAAGCCGACGATGCGTTGAGGTAGTCCACGTCGCCCTGCAGCGCGAGCAACGGCGTTAGCACCAGTCCGCCATCTGTGACGAAACTCCGCTTCCACTCGGCCTCGGCGGTGAGGCGGCCCGATTCGCCTTCGATGCCGCGGACGCGCTGCGTCGGAGTGAGGGCATTGTAGGGCTGGACGAAGGTCTCGTCGACATCGTCGCGGCGGATGACACGCGCGTTGACATTGAGGGACAGCTGGCCGCCGGCCACCGAGGCATCAGGAATATAGGCGTAATCGAGCGACGGCAGCACCCAGGGCTGTTGTCCGCTTCGCGCAGAGATATTGTCGTCAGGCGTATCTTCCTGCACATCGAAATGCATGGCGCGCACGTCGAAATAGTTGCGGCCGTTGAGACCCGTCAAGTAGACCGACGACTGGTGGACGCTGCTATTGTACTTGTCGATGCCGTAGGTGTTCGAGAAGTTCTTGTCGGTCTGCAGCAGCACGTCCCAGCCGAAGTTCCAGCGTGAGTTGATGGCGAACTGCCCCTGGGTACCCATCATGCCGCGGAATTTGTTGGGATCGCCGGCGCTGCCCGAATTGACGTTGTGGCCAGAGCTGGATGGGAAGGCAGTAGTGTCGAGGAAGGCGTCGGGATTCTGCTGGTGTATCCCGGCGATCTTCAAGCTGTACTCGCCATTGTCGAAGCGCTGACGCCACTCGGCCTCACCGAGGAAGCCCTGCTTGGTATAGCCGGTGCCGGTGACGGTCAGGTCGTAGGTCGGCGCCAATGCGAGATAATAGGGGACTTTCACGCCGACGCCGAGATCGCTCTTGTAGATGATGCTCGGGATCAGGAAGCCGCTCTTGCGCTTCACCGTCGGGTCGGCAATTTCGAATGCAGGCAGATAGGCAAGCGGAAAACCGAAGAACTCGAAATTCGCATTCTCGAAGCGAACCGTCTTCTTCTCGCCGTTCCAGATGATCTTCTTGGCCTTGACGCGCCAGGTCGGCGCTTTGTCCGGCTTATCCTCGCACGGCTCGCAGGCGGTGTAGACGCCATTGTGGAAGGTGGTCAGCACGCCGCCCATGCGTTCTGCGCTTTCGGCGGCGAAATAGGCCTTGTCGATGGTTTCGACCCGCAACGCATTGACGAAGCCGTCGGCGAAGTCATCGGTGATGTCGATATGTTGCGAATTGATCTTGGTGCCGTCGCTGTTGATAACTTCGACGTTGCCGCTCGCGACCATCCGCTTGGTGTTGCGGTTGTATTCGACGCGCTGGGCGACAAGGCGATTGCCACCATAGTCGATCTGCACACCGCCGACGGCGGTCACGGTCTGGTTGTCGTTGTTGTAGACCAGCGTATCGGCCGCCAGCAGCATTTGCGAGCCGGCCGGAACCGATGTCGCCATGTCGCCGACGTCCTGCGCAAGCGCCGGTGCCGGAACGGCGTAGGCAAGCACGCACGCCAAGGCGGTCGCCGCATAGAGGCGCGCCAAACCGGCCTGCCTGTTGCTGGGCAAAAACGCCTCCCTCACTAGCCGTCTTCCTTGTATAGCAGGAAAGTCACCCCGAAGAACATAGCCACCATGACCGGTACCCAGGCGGCTACGACAGTCGGCACGAATCCCGCCACGCCGAATGCCTTCACCAGCACCGAAACGACATAAAGCAGAAAGCCAGCGATGATGCCACCCAGAATCATCGTCGCCGACTGTCCCATCCTAGCAAATCGCATTGAAACCGTTGCCGCGATCAGCGTCATGGCGACGAGAAGGAACGGCAACGCCACGAGCGAATCAAACTGCATGGCAAAAGCATTTGCCTTGAGGCCGAAGGAGCGGGCAACCTCGACCTTTCCGGGCAGGTCATAGAAGGGGATGGTTTCGGGGCGCGCCAGCCGCTCTTGCACGAATTCGGGCTTTAGATTGGTCGGTACGCGATCGGTTGCCGATGCCTGGATCGTGCCGTTCTGGAATGTCTTGACGTCCTGCAATTCCCAATAGCCGTCGCGCAGGAAGGCACGGGCGGCGTCCTTGCGCTCGACGATGTTGCCTTGCGGGTCGAGAATGAAAAATACGACATCGGCCATTTCCAGGCCCTGGTTCAGGATGGCCCGCGCACCGATGATGGTGTCGCCCGAACTGGTTTTCTGCCGGATCCAGGGCGCGGCATCGGCCGAGACCGTATTCGATTTGCCGGAACGCAGCTGGGTTTCGATCTGCTCCGACCAGGAGAATGCGTGCGCGGCGAGCGGATTGATGACACCAACCGACAGGACGCCGAACAGCAAGGCTCCGATGCAGCAGGGCAAGAGGAACTGCCAGGCGGAAACACCGGCGGAACGCGCGATGACCAACTCGTAGCGCCGGTTCAGCGACACCAGCGTCGCCATCGCCGAGAAGAGACCGACGAACGGCACCGTCTGCAGCATGATCATCGGCATACGGAGGCCTGAAATGGCTACCGCCGTGCCGTAGGTGAAGCCGGGCAGGCCGGTGGTGCGGCCGGACAGCTCGGTGAAGTCGATCAGGAACACCAATGCCAGGAGGCCGATGAAGAACCAGATGGTGATCGTCACATAGCGGAAGAAGAAGTAGCGGCCCAGTGTCCAGCCCATCAGCCGACCCCTTGCCCTGATGCGCCGCGCCTGGACAAACGCAATTTGAAAGCATTCCAGCTGTCAGCGATGCGCGTGGCGAAGTTTGTCATCCAGTCCGCCCAGGTCACCGGCAGTTCCAGTGTTCGGTTGGAGACGATGAACCAGATCGCCACCGCGGAAGCCACGATCGGCACGCCATAGACCATATACGCATATTGCGGGACCTCATCCGCCTTGCTGGCGGCAAAAAAGCCCAGCCAACGCACGAACAGCGATATCGTGATCGCCGTGATCAGCGGATTGACGCGCGCCTCGCGGTGCGAGCGCGCATCCCCGGCGACCGCAAGCGCGATCAGCGCGAAAACCATGGAATAGGTCCATTCCGAGAACCGTTGGTTGACCTCGGCCCGGTATTCGTAGGGGTTCTGCTGATAGTACTTGTCGTTGGCGCCCGGGTTGAGCAGGTACTGCGTCGTCTGGTCCTTGGGCAGGAGCGTCACCGCCGAAGCCGCCGCCATGAAGGCCGACATGTCGAAGGCATAGGAGGTAAAGCGGATGACGGAGAGATCGCCGGTCAGCGTTTTGCGATGGATGACGCCGTCATTCATCATCAGCACCTTTTCACCGCCGCGTTCGACGATGCTGCCGGTCTTGGCGTAGTAGACGAGGTTGACGCCTTCCTCGCGCGAATCGGCGACGAAAATGCCACCCAGCCGATTGTCGGGAAGGCGCTCACCGATCTGCAGGAACAGCCCGTCGTCAATCTTGCGGAAGGTGCCTTCCTGGATGATCAGCGACAACAGATCCGCGCGCGACGAGGCCACCAGTGCCCGGTTCTTCTGCCGTGCGTAAGGGTCGATGCCGTTGTCGACGGCAAAGGAAAAAACGGCGGCGGCGAGCGCCAGCAACATGATCGGCCGTACGATCGTCCAGCGCGAGGCCCCCGCGGCGTTGACGACGGCGAGTTCGGAATCCGAATTCATCACACTGAGTGTCTGTGCGACTGCCACCACCAGCGCAAAAGGCACCACGATCGGGATGATGGACGGAAGGATGAGGGCGGCGACTTCGAAGAAGGTCAACGCCGACTGGCCGCTGTCTGTCACCAGATCGATCTTTGCCAGCACCTGTGTCGTCCACACGATCGCCAGCGTCCACACAAGAGCGGCCATGAAGACCACGAAAGCGCGGCGCATGATGTAGCGTTCAACGACCTTCATGAAGGCTTTTCTCGATTTTTTCGAACGGCATCATGCCACCGAACAAGGTAGCTGTCCGGCAGCGCCTGCACAACTGGCTCCATCAGATGGTCGATCCGGGTTCTGTCCCACATTACGCCCCCCGGCTGGGCGGAGTGTCGGCGGGAATAGATAAGAAAGGGCGAACATCGATGGTTAACAACAGGTTGCGGCAAAAAGCGGGGCCGTGCCGCGACGAATCGTCATCGATTCCATAGGTCATATGGGATGCCAATTCGGCAAAGTCTTGCCAAATGCCGGAAAACGACCAAATGTCGCGCATCGTTTCGAACCGCTTCCCCAAAAGTCGCGCATTCCCTGAAAGCAGGACATGATGAATCAAAGACCGTCGATCGCCTTCGCCAAATTTTCCGGGTCCCAGAGCGCGGTAAACAAGAAGGGCACTGTCTTCGTGTTCGCGGCGGATGAGGGCGGCCTGAGCGACGTCGCCAAGGCCGGCGATCCCGGCAAGACATTGGAGCGGGCCTTTCCCGTGGCTGAGTTCATGGGCAAGTTCGCCAGTACGGTGGAAGTTCTGGCGCCGCAGGGAGCGTCGCTCGACAGACTGGTGGCGATAGGCACCGGCAAGGTGTCGGGACTGGACGAATATGCGTGGCTGAAGCTTGGCGGCACCGTTGCCGCGTCGCTGCGCAAGGCGACCGAAGTGGCGGTGGTCCTCAATGTGGCCGGCGCTTCGCCGAGTGCGAAGGACGCGGCAAACCTTGCCGCGGGCATTCTCCTGCGCAGCTATTCCTTCGATAAGTACAAGACCAGGAAGGACAAGGACGACAGCAAGGCAGAGCCGAAGAAGTCGGTCAAGGTGACCATCCACACCGCCGATCCGGCCGCTGCGAAGAAGGCCTTCGCCGATGCCGAGGCGGTGATAGACGGCGTCCTGCTGGCGCGCGACCTCGTCAACGAACCGGCAAACGTGCTTGGGCCGGTCGAGTTCGCTGCCCGCGCCAAGGAACTCGAGGCGCTAGGCGTCAAGGTCGAGATATTGGCTGAGAAGGAAATGAAGAAGCTCGGCATGGGCTCGCTGCTCGGTGTCGCGCAAGGCTCGCCGCGCGGCGCCCGCATGGCGATCATGCAGTGGAACGGCGGCAAGCCGAAGGACAGCCCGATCGCCTTCGTCGGCAAGGGCGTCACTTTCGACACCGGCGGCAATTCCATAAAGCCGGCCTCGGGCATGGAGGATATGAAGGGCGACATGGGCGGTGCCGCCGGTGTCGAAAGTGACGCCCTTGCCGACGAAGGCGATCGGGCTGTCC
>NZ_RZRK01000351.1:0-6147 GCF_003997835.1 Mesorhizobium sp. M7A.F.Ca.CA.004.12.1.1 | reverse complement strand
ACCATCGACAATGATCTCGAGGAAAACGACCACACGCCGGGCTTCATTTCGGCGGCCGAGTTCGTCGCCGGCGCCTTCCTGTCGGTCGATCTCGATTTTCGTGCGCTGCCCGGCATCTATGTCGGCATCGTCATGGGCCGGCATGCCGGCTTCCTGACCGCGGCTGCCGCTGCCTGGCAGCTCGACCCCGACAGCGGCCCGCACCTCGTCTACGTGCCCGAGCGCCCATTCTCGGCCGCCGGCTTCATCGACGACGTCCGCGCCACGCTCGATCGCCACAAGCGCTGCATCGTCGCCGTTTCGGAAGGGGTCAGCACCGCCGACGGCAAGGCACTGGTCGAAAGCCTGGTGCCGCCGGACCAGCTTGAGCGCGACGCGCACGGCAACGTCAAGCTGTCGGGCAGCGACCTGCCGGCCGCACTCGAGCGCGCGTTGGCGGAAGGCCTGCCGGGCAAGCGGGCCCGCGTCGATGCGCTCGGCTACATGCCGCGCGGCTATATCGGCGCCATCAGCGCGGTCGACGCGCAGGAGGCGTTCGATGCCGGCGCTTTCGCCGTCACCGTCGCCGAACAGGGCGGCGGCTCGGTGGCCCTGCAATATGACGGCACCAGAACGGTGCTGAAGAAAGTGCCGCTCAAGAACGTCGCCGGCAAGACACGCCACATGCCGGACGATTTCATGAAGCCCGATGTCAATCAGCTGTCGGATGCCGGCATGGCCTATCTCAAGCGGCTGGTGCCGGAAAAGTACAAGGTCGGGAAGCCCTTCGTCTGATGCCGGGCTCACACTTGATGCCCGGCTCACAGGTGATGCCCGACTGGTTCAGCAGGAGCGTCGTCGACGACAAGACGACGATGCTGACCGAGCCCTTCGTCCATGCCTATGTTCGGGCCAATATCTGGCATCTGCGCGGTCGCGATGCCGACCTGCTCGTCGACACCGGCATGGGCATCTGTCCGCTGGCGCCGCAGATCGAGACGGCGGAGGGCAAGCCGCTGCTGGTCGTTGCCACCCACATCCATCTCGACCACGTCGGCTCGCTGCATGAATTCCCGTTGCGGGCCGGGCCAAGGATGAGCGCGGCTCGGTTCGAGACCATGGATGAGGCCGCGACCTACGCCTACATGTTTCATGACCTCGAGGGTGCCGTCTCGAAACCGCCGGCGCCTGGATGGAAGTCGGCCGACTACAGGATCCCGCCCGCGCCGTTGACGCGAACCCTGGACGAGGGCGATGTCGTCGATCTTGGCGACCGGCAATTTCGCGTGCTGCATTTGCCGGGCCATTCACCGGATTCGATCGCGCTGTTCGACGAGGTCGACGGCCTGTTCTTCAGCGGCGATGCCATCTATGACGCCATGCTGATCGACGACCTGCCGGATTCCGACCGAGCCGCCTATGTCAGCACGATGCGGCGCCTGCTGGACCTGCCGATCCGCATCGGTCATGGTGGACACGGACCGAGCTTCGACGGCAAGCGCATGCGCGAGATTGCCACGGCCTATCTCGAGCGAAGCGCCGGTGGCTGAGGCTCCAGCGAGACAGCAAGGTGCCGCCCGACGACTTTGCGGCCCTGCCGCCGTGCGGATATTAAATCTTCGTAAGGTCGCCCTAAAACCCTAAATCGGGCGAATCCGCGCCCTAGATGCAAGGCCGTCGATCCGGTTGGCTGCCATGTAGGCGAGACGGGCAATTGCGACCTCGACACGCCGATGACCGATTTCCCCGCACGGGAGAGGCCACGGCGCTGGATCAACTCTCGCCCGGACAAACGACCATGTCAGATATCCTTCGTAGGCATCGCGTCGCGGCCTTGCTGGGCGCTGCGCTGATCATATCCCCCTTCGTCATGTCTTTCGCCCAAGGCGAGGGCAACACCATTCCGACAACCCAGACGCCTGTCGCCGGCATCACCGCGCCCAATGGCTCGTTCGCCCCCATCGTTGCCGCCGACAAGCCGGCGGTGGTGACGGTCACCACCGTCATGAAGGCACAGCCTGAAACGATGAGCGATGCATCTCCTTTCGACGGCGGCTCGCCCTTCGATGACTATTTCCGCCAGTTCTTCGGTGACCAGGGCATGCCGACGCCCAAGACGCCGCCGCAACAGCAACCGCAGCGCGCCGAGGCGCTGGGTTCCGGCTTCATCGTCGGCGCGGATGGCACCGTCGTCACCAACAACCACGTCATCGATGGTGCTTCTTCGATCAAGGTGACGCTCGACGACGGCACCGAACTTCCGGCCAAGCTTGTCGGCCGCGATGCCAAGAACGATCTCGCCGTACTCAAGGTCAAGTCAGACAAACCCCTGCCGACCGTCAAATGGGGTGATTCCGACAAGCTCATGCCAGGCGACCAGGTGCTGGCCTTCGGCAACCCGTTCGGCATCGGCACCACCGTCACGGCAGGTATCGTCTCGGCGCGCGGCCGTGACCTGCATAGCGGCCCGTTCGACGATTTCATCCAGATCGACGCGCCGATCAACCACGGCAATTCCGGCGGTCCGCTGGTGGATGTCGCCGGCAATGTCGTGGGCATCAACACGGCGATCTATTCACCCAATGGCGGCAGCGTCGGCGTCGGCTTTGCCATTCCGTCGGATCAGGCCCAGAAGGTGGTCGCCAAGCTGATGAAGGGCGGCTCCATCCAGTACGGCTATCTCGGCGTTCAGATACAGGAGGTGACACCCGATGTCGCGAGCGCCATCGGGCTCGACCATTCCGGCGGCGCGCTGGTTTCAGAGGTCAACGACGGTTCGCCGGCGGCCAAGGCCGGCGTCGAGACGGGTGACGTCATCACCAGCTTTGCCGGGCAGGACGTGAAGGATCCCAAGGACCTGTCGCGGGCGGTCGCCGATGTCGCGCCGGGCGCCAGGGAAACGGTGGATGTCTGGCGCAAAGGCAAGCCGATGCGGATTTCCGTCGATGTCGGCCAAAACAGCGCCGATGCGAAGACCGCGTCGCTGGACGACGGGTCCGACGCGCCGAGCGCCGGGCGCGCTCCGGCGATAGGGCTCGGCTTGATGGATATAACGCCCGACATTCGCCAGCAGATGAACCTAGCCGGCAAGCAGCACGGCGCGGTGGTTGCCAGCGTCAACCCCGACAAAGCGGCCGCCGCTTCCGGAATACAGGCCGGCGACATCATCGTCGCCGTCAATCAGGTGCCGGTCAAGAACGCCAGGCAGGTAACCCAGGCGATCGCCTTGGCCGGCAAGTCCGGCAGGAAATCGGTCCTGTTGCTGGTCGAGCGTGGCGACGCTCAAATGTACATCGCGGTGCCTTTTGCCAGTGGCTGAGAACTGCTGTTGACGGGAACGCGGAGCGGCAGGTCCATCGGTGACGGTCCCGCCGGTCTCCGCCCGTCAAGATTTCGGTTGCCCGTCACGGCATCTTCGAGAACATTGCGTCAGGCCGATAGTGGCCTGATTGCATGGGGATTGCCGCTATGGTCACCCGAGGTTTCTCTTCAGGACGGCGCCCGCCAGCCGATGGCGATGCCCGCATCCCGCCGGGCCAATATCTGGAACAGGGTTTTCCGGTGCTGTCGGCCGGTCCGACGCCGCGCGTGCGTACCGAGGATTGGTCTTTCACGCTGAAACATGGGCCACGCCCGATCAAGAAATGGAACTGGACCGAGTTCAACGCGCTGCCGATGACCAAGATGACACGCGATATCCATTGCGTGACAGCATGGACCAAGTTCGACACGCCGTGGCAGGGCGTGCTGGTCGACGATATCCTTGCCGATGCGGGTGTGGAGCCGCCGACCGGCTTCACGCTGGCGCACGCGTTCGACGGCTACACCACCAACGTGCCGGTCAAGGACCTCACCGCCGGCAAGGCCATGGTGGCGCTGCTCTACGAAGGCAAGCCGATCACACCGGACCATGGCGGCCCGGCAAGGCTGCTGGTGCCGCATCTTTATTTCTGGAAGTCGGCCAAATGGTTGAACGGCCTGCAATTCACCACGCGAGACGAGCCCGGTTTCTGGGAATTGCGCGGCTACCATATCTATGGCGACCCATGGCGCGAGCAGCGCTACACGGACGATCCATGAGCGATGCGGCGGCAGTGCAGTCGCCCTGGCAAACAGCCGGCATCGTCCGCATCGAAAAGCGCACGCCGCGTGTCACCAGCTTCTTTTTCCAGCCGTCTCGGCCCTTCGCCTATCGCGCCGGGCAGCATGTCGACGTCAGGCTGACGGCGCCGGACGGCTATCAGGCGCGCCGCTCCTATTCCATCGCCTCCGCGCCCGAAACGAGCGGCGCAATCGAACTGGCGATCGAAAAACTCGACGATGGCGAGGTCTCGCCCTTCTTCCACGAGGTCGCGGCAGTGGGCGATGAAATCGAACTGCGCGGGCCGCTTGGCGGGCATTTCGTCTGGCCGGAGGATGAGAGTGGACCGCTTGTTCTGGTCGGCGGCGGTTCGGGCGTCGTGCCCTTGATGTCGATGCTCCGCCACCGCGCCGCGCATAATTCAGCGGTGCCCGTCGTCCTGGTCTTTTCGGTCCGGGTCTGGGACGAAGTGATCTTTCGTCACGAGTTGATCGCCCTCGACGAACGCCAGGACGGCTTCGACCTGATGCTGACACTGACGCGCGAAGCCGCACGCCGCCCGGCCGACTATGCGCGGCGGGTAGACGTCGCGATGATGGTTCAAGCCATGACGCGGCTGCCGGAGCCGCCTGGCATCGCCTTCGTCTGCGGCTCCAACGCCTTCGTTTCCGCGGCCGCCCAAGCGCTGATCAATGCCGGCGTTGCAGCGGAAATCATTCGCACCGAACGCTACGGAGTTTGAACGGACTCTGGCGGTTCGGTAGAGACACGATGCTTCAAGCCTTGAAAATCGACCGATGAGGTAATACCTTGTCGGAATATGGTATTACCAAGGAGTGAAGATGGCCACCACCGTCACGGCAAAGGGACAAGTGACCATTCCCAAACCCGTCCGCGACCTCCTGGGGATCGTCCCGGGCAGCAGAGTCGATTTCCGGCGCGCCGCCGATGGCAGCGTGGTGTTGGCTCGGGTTGACAGAAAGCCGCCTGCGAGCCGCTTCGCCAATCTGCGCGGCCATGCCGGCGAGGGGCTCACGACCGAGGCTATCATGGCGCTGACGCGTGGCGGAGCGTGACGTTCGTCGACACCAACGTTCTGCTCGACCTTGTTACGGACGATCCCAATTGGGCGGGCTGGTCGATCGCGCAACTCGAGGCGGCAAGCCTCGATGGGCCATTGTTGATCAATGATGCGGTCTATGCAGAACTTGCCGTTCGCTACATCAGAATCGAGGATCTTGAGGCATTTCTGGATGCGGCCGGTCTCGAAATGGCTCCGATGCCAAGAGCCGCCCTTTTCCTTGCTGGAAAGGTATTCACGCAATACCGCCGATCGGGAGGATCGAGGACCGGCGTCTTGCCTGACTTCTTCATCGGCGCACATGCCGCCGTCACCAAGCTTCCGCTTCTGACCCGTGATGTCGGCCGCTACCAGACCTATTTCCCATCCTTGAGGCTGATCACTCCCGACGCCTTATAGCTGCCGGGTGGGCCTTCCTTCAGCCGACCGGAAAGAAATCCGCCGACAGCAACTGGAAAGGCAAGGCGCCATAGGCGGCCACCGTGGCCGCGTCGTTCCACTCGCGAAACTGTCGCGATGGTCGCGCCTCGAGCGTCAAGGCAACTCGCGCGCCGCCGAGAGTCACCTTGCCGCGAAAATGCAGCACGCGTTCCCTGCCGGACCGGCTGATGGCCATGGCGCGCAGGCGGGCAATATGCTCGCCACCGTCATTGATCTCCATCTCGATGCGGCGCCGGACCGGCGGAACGCCGATCCTGACGGTGATTTCGAGCATCATGTCGCCGGTCGTTTGCGGACAGGCGATGGCCTGCGAAAACACCAAAGGCGCCGATGCTGCTTGAGGCTTGCGCGCGGCCGATCTGCCGCGCCAAGGTGTGGCGGGCGGCTCCTGCTGCAACCGGCCCTTCTTCCGCTTCAGGCGCAACTGCTTGGCAAGCCCGCGCGATAGCCAGACAAGACCGCCGAAATCCGTGCGCGGCTTGGCTTGCAGAACCGACGACCAACGCGACAGGCCAACCCCGTCGGCCATGTCCAAGATTCTGGCCATTGTCGGTTCCGGCACCGG
>NZ_RZRK01000350.1:0-6164 GCF_003997835.1 Mesorhizobium sp. M7A.F.Ca.CA.004.12.1.1 | reverse complement strand
GAAATCTCGGCCCGCCCGAGCACCCAATTCCACATTGGCCGTGCCGACAAGCAGTTCGGCGCTTTCGAATTCGTCGGCGGGCTGGAGATGACCTCGCCGACACGCGATTTCGGCGCGCTGTCAGCCTTCCGCTTCCTGACAGCCGGCGGTGACTTCATCGGCGTTGCCGACACCGGCTTCTGGTTCTTCGGCACGGTGGTCCGCGACGCGGAAAAGCGACCCTCCGGCATCCAGAATTTCCGCATGCAGCAGATGGTCGACCAGACCGGCCGGCCGATCGACAGGAAATGGGAGGTCGATGCGGAAGGTCTCGCGGTCAAGGACGGCATCGCCACCGTCGGCTTCGAGCGCAGCCACCGCGTCGCCCAGTTCAAGATCGATCCCAACGACATGAAGGCGCCGTTCAAGCCGCTGGATTTCGTCGTGCCGGCCCGCGAGCTGCGCCAGAATCGCGGCTTCGAGACCGTCACCCACGCCAATGCCAACGGCCAGCATGAGGGCGGCCTGGTCGTGGTCTCCGAGAAGAGCCTGGACAAGGCCGGCAACATCTATGCCGCCATCATCGATGGGCCGCACAAGGGCGTCTTCACCGTCAAGCGCAATGGCGATTTCGACATCACCGACGGCGCCTTCCTGCCCGATGGTGATCTGTTGCTTCTGGAGCGCAGTTTCTCGATGGCCAGCGGCGTCAAGATGCGGCTGCGGCGCATCTACGGCGAAAGCGTCGAGAAGGGCGCGGTCGCCGACGGGCCGGTGCTGCTGGAGGCCGACATGGACTACCAGATCGACAATATGGAAGGGCTCGACGTCTGGAGCCGCGACGACGGCGCGCTGATGGTGTCGCTGATCTCGGACGACAACCACTCGATCCTGCAGCGCAACCTCTATCTGGAATTCATTCTCCACCAGGATTGAGCCAGCCGGCTTACGTCCTGTTGGCGATCCAGATGACATGGCGGGCGCCGCGCTTGCCGTTGGCGCGCGTACTGACCTCTTCGACCGCGAAGCCTGCCTGCTTCAGCCGCCGCGTGAAGCCGCTGTCGGGGCCTTGCGACCACACCGCCAGCACGCCGCCGGGTTTCAGGGCGCTGCGTGCGGCTGCGAGGCCTTGCACGCTGTAAAGTGCGTTGTTGGATTTGTGGACGATGCCTTCCGGGCCGTTGTCGACATCGAGCAGGATGGCGTCCCAGGCCGCGGGCCGCGACCGGATCAACTGCCCGACATCGGTTTCCTGGATGGTGACGCGAGGATCGTCGAGACAGCCGTCAAAGATTTCGGCCATCGGGCCACGTGCCCAGGCGACGACGGCGGGCACCAGTTCGGCGACGACAATTCCGGCATCATTGGCCAATTCTGTGAGTGCGGCGCGCAAGGTAAAACCCATGCCAAGCCCACCGATCAGGATTGTGGGCCGGCTATGGCCGGCAATCCGCTCACAGGACAGTTTTGCCAGCGCTTCCTCGGAACCGCTGAGGCGGCTGTTCATGAGCTCGTTGGTGCCCAGCATGATCGAGAATTCGGTGCCGCGCCGCTTGAGGCGAAGTTCTTGTCCGCCGTCCGGGGTCTTTGCCGAATCGAGCTGAACCCACGGGATCATGATCTTTGTCCGACCATGATCTTTTCCGAAAATCGGGTCCCACTTTTCGGGATCATGGTTTAAGCCGCAACCGCGGGCTGGCTCCAGCGGGCCGCGAGCAGACGGTAGGGGATCAACGCCACCACGGCGATGATCAGCTTCACGCTGAGGTCGCCCAGCGCCCAGGAGATCCAACGCATCGCGTCGACATGGAACACGCCCATCAAGGGTGCGTTTTCCAACGCAAAGCCGTCGTTGGGACCAGCGAAGGCAAAGGCGGCCGAGAACGCGACGGTGAAGAACACGGCTGTGTCGAACACCGACCCGACCAGCGTGCCGACGATCGGCGCCCGCCACCAGCTCTGGCGGCGCAGCCGGTTGAAGACAGTCACATCGAGCAATTGCGCGGCAAGGAACGCCGCTCCGGACGCGGCCGCGATCCGCACCAGCCGGTCGGCGGCGGTCTCGAATTCGATCAGGCCGTGACGGAACAGGAAGGGCGGGACAAGGATCGAGCAGATCACCGCCGTCATGAAGCCGACAAAGACGATCCGGCGCGCCACAGTGGGGCCGTAACGGCGGTTGGCGAGGTCGGTGACCAGAAACGAGAAGGGATAGGTGAAGGCCCCCCAGGTCAGAAGGTCGGCCAGCGAGAGGCCGCCGATCTGGCCCTGCATCGGGAATTGCACGAGAATGTTCGATGCCACGACGACAAGCGTCATGGCGGCCACGAAGGGCAAGTATCGCGAGAAGAAAGTCATTTTTTTATCCTGGGTAATGGAACCAGCGGAACGTATTCCGAAATCGGATTACGCTAGCTTCGTAATTTAAGCATCGGGTTGCCGAAACCTTGCGGCTTCGATCCGATGCCTAGGCCAACAAGAGGTTGGCCAGGGCGGTCGTCCCCCGCCTTTGAACTGTTTTAAGCGGCAGCCTGTTCGGCGGTCTTCTTGGCGATCTGCTTCTTCAGCAAACGGGCGCGCTGCGACAATTCCTTGACGTCGGCCTTGGCCAGGAAGGCGTCGAGGCCGCCGCGATGTTCGACCGAACGCAGCGCGTTGGCCGAAATGCGAAGACGCACGTTCTGGTTCAGCGCTTCCGAAATCAGCGTCACATTGACGAGGTTCGGCAGGAAGCGACGCTTGGTCTTGTTGTTGGCGTGGCTCACATTGTTGCCGGACATGACTGCCTTGGCAGTGAGTTCGCAGGTGCGGGACATTGTTCTAACCTTCAGTTCTCGGGGTCTGCCAAACACTCAAGCCCACGCCGGGTGGCGCGCGGTTCTGGTCAGGCGGCCTTATGGAAAAAGTTGGCGTTCCATAGTTGCATTTCGCCGAGGCGTCAAGCTCCAGCTTGCCTGCGGACACGCCCGGCATTTCATATTAAGGCCGGAATTCATCCTATAAGCGGTTCCATAGGGACATGCCAGACCGGAGTTGCCCGCCTCCGGCCGAAAATCAAGGACCCGATCCCGCCATGCTTCGTTCGCCACATGCCCTTGTTGCCATGCTTGCCATAGCTTTGCCGTCCGCCGCGTCTGCTGCCTCGCCGCAGTCGTTCAAGGGCGAGTACACAGTGTCGTTCCTCGGCCTTTCGATAGCGAAATCAACGTTTTCCAGCCGCTATGAGAACGGCGCCTACGCGATCCAAGGCAGTGTCACCGCAGCCGGCCTCGCCAAGCTGTTCGACGATACGCGCGGCACGATCTCATCCAAAGGCACGATCGCGGGCAAGAAAATGGTGCCGCAGGCATTCCGCGCCGATTACACCTCCGGCAAGAAGGCATCGGTTGTCGATATCCGCTTTGCCAATGGCAGGGTCACCTCGACGAAGGTCGTGCCGGCGCCGGGCAAACGCGACCCCAAGAACTGGGTACCGCTCGGTGCCGGCGACCTGACGTCGGTGCTCGATCCCATGGCCGCCACCGTCATTCATGCCGACAGTCTCGACCAGGTCTGCGGCCGCACGGTGAAGTTCTATGACGGCGAGATGCGTGCCGACCTGACGTTGACCTACGCGTCGAAAGGCACGATCTCGGTCCCGGGCTACAAGGGCGACACCGTCACCTGCCAGATGGGCTTCGAGCCGGTGGCGGGTTATCGCAAGGGCCGCAAGGCGCTCAACTATCTCAAGAACAAAAGCCGCATGATGGTGACGTTTGCACCGCTCGGCCAAACCGGCGTATATGCGCCGATCCGTGCCACGGTGGGCACGCAGATCGGCACCTTGACCATCAGCGCCGGGCGTTTCGAAGCCGTACAATAGCCAGGCGCGGAATTGGCGCGCCACTGGAGACAGAATGGGGCGCGCAACACTGATCGGCTTTTCGGCGGTCGCCATGTGGGCGTTGCTCGCACTGCTCACCGATGCGTCGGGCCAGGTGCCGCCGTTCCTCTTGTCGGCGATCACCTTCTCGATCGGCACCGGGGTCGGGCTCATCGCGCGGCTGTTCATGCCGGCACCCGACAAGAGCCAGAAGATACCGCCGCAGGTGTGGCTGATCGGCATTGCCGGCCTGTTCGGCTACCACTTCTTCTATTTCACCGCGCTGCGCAATGCGCCGGCGGTGGAGGCGAGCCTGATCGCCTATCTGTGGCCGCTGCTGATCGTGCTCGGCTCGGCGCTGATGCCGGGCGAAAAACTGGCGTGGAACCATGTCGTCGGCGCGCTGCTCGGCCTTGCCGGCACCGTGCTGATCGTCACCAAGGGTGGCGGGCTGGCCTTCGACGCCCGCTATTCCTTCGGCTATGCCATGGCTGCCGTCTGCGCCGTCCTGTGGTCGTCCTATTCGTTGTTGTCGCGGCGCTTCCCGTCGGTGCCGACCAGCATCGTCACCTGGTTCTGCGCAGCGACCGCGGTGCTGTCGCTCGCCTGCCACCTGGCGCTGGAACAGACCGTTCTGCCCGTCGGCGCCGGTCAGTGGCTGGCGGTGCTTGGTCTTGGCCTCATGCCGGTGGGCGCTGCCTTCTATGCCTGGGACATCGGCGTCAAACGCGGCAACATCCAGGTGCTGGGTGCCGCAAGCTACGCCGCACCGCTGTTGTCGACGCTGGTGCTGATCGCGGCCGGCGTCGCCGAGCCGTCGCTGCGCATCCTCGCCGCCTGCGTGCTCATCACCGGTGGCGCGGTGCTCGCCGCAAAATCCCTGTTCCTGCGCAAGCCTGCGGCGACCGAGAGCCGAGCCGGGTCATCCGAAGGCGGAGCCCAGGGCATCCAAAGGCGGAGCCGGGCATGACGATGCCGTTTGCGGGCGGCATCGACGCCAATGCCAATGCGACACTGATCTTTTCGCTGGCGGCGGCGGTGATCTATGCGTTCACGCTAGGCATGCCGCCGACGCTCGCCCGCTCGGCGGCAAAGACGCTTGCCGTGGCGATGCTTGCCGTGCTGGCCGGACTGCAGGGCGGCCCGCTGCTGCTGGTCGCCGCGCTCGCACTCAGCGCCGCTGGCGACGCCTTCCTGTCGCGCGACGGCGAAAAGGCCTTTCTCGGCGGGCTGGCCAGTTTTCTCGTCGCCCACATCGTCTATGTCGCGCTGTTCCTGCGCAGCGGTGGCGGATTGGGAGTGCTTGGCGCCGAGCCGTGGCGCGGAGCGATCGGGCTCGCCATGGCGGTGTTCGTGGTCATCATGCTGGCGGCGCTGTGGCGTCGCGTCGGTCCCGGCCTGGGTATCCCGATCACCGTCTATATCGCCGCGATCCTGGCAATGGGCATCTCGGCGCTGACAACAAGCAATATGTGGGTGATCGGTGGCGCCGTGCTGTTCATGGTATCGGACGGGCTGCTCGCCACCGAGAAATTCCTTGTCGCCGCCATCTCGCCCCACCGCGCCTGGATGCGCTTCGCCGTCTGGGCGCTGTACTACGCCGCCCAGCTCGCGACGACACTTGGGTTCCTGCTAAATTTGGGTTCTTATTGAGTTAGGGTTGTTTCGGCTGCCAGCCGGGTTCGGCCAGCTCAAAGGCGGCAAACTCGAAGCCCGGCGCGACGGTGCAGCCGACCAGCGTCCATTCGCCCAGGCTGCGCGCCGACTGCCACCAGCCTACCGGCACGACGATCTGAGGCCGCTCACCGGCTGCGAGATCGATGCCGAGCACCTGCTCCACAACGGTACTGCCTTCCTCCCACATCGCCAGTGCCAGCGGGGCGCCGGCATGGAAATGCCAGACCTCGGCGGCGTCCTTGACCCGGTGCCAGGCCGAAACCTGATGCTCCTCAAGCAGGAAATAGATGGCCGTCGAATGGCCGCGCGCGCCGCCAGTGCCATCGCGAAAGGTCTCGGCATACCAGCCGCCTTCCGGGTGCGGCTTCAGCCCGAGCGTCGCGATAATTTCTGCGGAGCTGGTCATGGCGACGATACCACCGGGCCTAGAAATTGTCCTTGCGCTTGCGGATTTCGGCAAAGACCTCGGCGTCCGAAGCTTTCTCCAGCCCCAGATGCTTGCGGATCGCCGGATCGTGCCAGCGCAGGAAGGGATTGGTCGACAGCTCCTCGCCGATCGTCGTCGGCAGCGTCGGCTTGTCGGCGGCGCGCAGCTTTTCGATCCTGGCGGCGCGTTCCTTCAATGCCGAATTGGTCGGGTCGACGG
>NZ_RZRK01000034.1:0-16216 GCF_003997835.1 Mesorhizobium sp. M7A.F.Ca.CA.004.12.1.1 | reverse complement strand
CCCAAGCACATGTGCATCCCGCGTGCCTATTGGGGCAATGCCGGTGCCGCCGCGCTGGGCAATCCCGGCGCCCTGGCCTCGATCACCGGCAACTCGCTGCTCATCAACAGCGTCGAAAATGGCCTGACGCTCGGCGCCGGCGATCTGATCTCGGCGACGACAGGCGACTACAATGCGCTGTTTCGCGTCCAGACCGGCGGCGTCGCCGCTGGCAACGCGATCACCGTCACCGTCGAGCCGGCCGTGCCGGCCTACATCACGGCCGGCGCCGTCATCACGTTCAAGAACCCGGTCGCCAACATGCGCGTCATGCCGGGGTCGTTCTCGATCCCCGACGAGCCGAAGCCGGTTGCGACCTTTACCCTTGTCGAGATCCCGAAATGAGCTTTCCGACCCGCCTGCAGACCGTCCTGTCCGAAGGCAGAGCCGTCATCCGCTCGGGCATCAAGATCGCCTGCACGACCGGCACGTACGGCTTCTGGAACGGCAAGGGCAACATCATCGTCGACGGCCTGGTCTACTGGCCGAATTCGCTGATCAGCGTCTCCGAGCCAGTCTATGGCCTCGGCACTGCCGCATCGACCTTCACTGTCGAACTGGTCGCCAAGCGCGATTCCGGCCTGACGCCCGACAAGCTGCTGCTGATCGAGGATGAAGGCTACAAGGATGCGCCGGTGACGGTGTTCGACTTCTACTTCGATCCCGATGACCGCTCGTTTTTGCATGCAGAGCCCGGCGCTTACGGCTTCATCGATACGGTCGACCATTCCCGTGACAATGGCGAAAAGAAGCTGATTGCCAATGTGCGCTCCGGCGCCATCGCCAACCATCGCGACGGCTATCGCACCGCCAGCCATCAGGATCAGCAGCTCGTTTCGCCCGGCGACCGCATCTTCGAATTTGCCAGCACCGTGCGGCACGAGTTCTTCGACATCACCTTCGACTGAGGCAATCCTGATCATGCTCAAGCTCACCCGGTTGCCCGACTGGGACCGCCGCCTTGCGCGTCTGGTCAACCAGCACAAGTCGACACCCGGCGTGTGGGGCGTGTCCGACTGCCTGCTGACCGTCGCCGATGCCGTCGAGGCGATCACCGGCACAGATCCTGCCGCCGACATCCGTGGCAAATACAAGACCGAAGCCGGCGCTGCGAGGATCCTGCGCAAGCGCGGCTTCGGCGATGTCGAGATGGCGTTGGCCAGCCTGTTCCCGCCCGTCGGCCGGCTGATGGCGCAGCGCGGCGATATCGGCGTTGTCGAGCGCAACGGCGTGCTCTGCGCAGGCTTCATCACCGATCTCGGCTTTGCGGTGAAAACAGAGTCCGGTCTGTCTTTCGTCTCGCAGATGACCATCAAATCCGCATTCAAGGTCGGCTGACAGCATGCCGTTCCTGATCCCGATCATCGCGCCGCTTGCCAGCGCGGTCGGCCTTGGCGGCTTCGCTTCCTGGCTCGGCGGCTCGACCATCCTTGCCGGCCTCGCCCGCTTCGGCATCGGTCTTGCGGCGAAGTATGCCCTCGGCGCGATCTTCGGCCAACAGGAACCGCAGGCGCAGGCCGTCCAGCTCGATACGGTCTATGGCGAGGATCTTGCGCGCACGGTCGGCCTCGGCGTCTATGGCACCGCCGGCCAGAAGCTTTACCGCAATGCCTATGGCTCGGGAAACCGGTCCATTCAAGACGTCTACAAGCTTTCCGACTTCCGCATCACCGGCGTCACCCGCGTGCGTGCCGAAGGCGAATGGCGCTCGCTCGGCGGCGTCGAGGATCCGGTCAAGGGTTTCCGCGTCCAGGGCATAGACGGGGAAATCTGGGTCAAGGTCTATCTCGGCACCATGGATCAGGTGGCCGATGCCGGCCTGATCGACCAGGCCAATCCGCCCGGCCGCTGGAGCGAGGATCATCGTGGCGCCGGCATCGCCTATGCCGTCGTCACCATGCAGCTCGACCGCGAAAAGATGCAGCAGCCGTGGGAGGCCTTTTTCGAGGTGCAGGGCGCCCCGCTCTACGATTGGCGCAAGGACAGCACCGTTGGCGGCGGTGGCGCCCATCGCTGGAATGACCAGGACACATGGGAGTTTTCCGAAAACCCGGTGCTGATGGTTTACGGACTGGAGCGCGGCTTCTTCAACGGCACGGAAATGATGGTCGGCAAGGGCGTGCCGGCCGGGCGCCTGCCGCTCGGCGACTGGACGCTAGCCGCCAATGTCTGCGACGAAAGCATCGGCCTGCTGAAGCGCTATTCCGCCGGCGTCATCGCCGCGGCAGGATCCGGCGTGACCCACGACCAGAACATCCAGCCGCTGTTCGAGGCCTGCGCGGCGACGTGGATCGAGGACGCCTCCGGCGAGTTCCCGATCGTCGGTGCCGCGCAATCGACGGTGCTCACCTTCACCGACGACGACATCATGGTCGACGAGACCTTCCGTTTCTCGACCAAGCGCACCAAGTCGGAACTGATCAACACGCTGGCCGGCACGTTTCGCGATCCTGACGCCTTCTTCGAGCAGACGCCGTTCGCGGTGCGGATCGACGAGGTCGCTCTTGCCGAGGATGGCGAGCGCCTGGCAGTGGCCATACCATACGGCGGGGTCAACAAGGCGGAGGTCGCCGACCGGCTGGCCGACATCGCCTTCAAGGCCAGCCGGTTCCAGGGCAATGGCGATATCGTCATCCATCCAATGTTCCTCGCCGATGCCAAGGTCGGGCGCTGGTGCGAATGGGATTCGGCGGAGTTCGGCACCCGCAAATTCCAGATGCTGGAAAAGACGCTGGGGCCGCTCGGCGACAAGGGTGCGCGCAACATCCACCTGAAGCTGCAGGAAGTCGGCGACGAGATCTTCGACGGCACCGATTACACGACCGTGCCGCCGGTGCCGGAGCTTCCCGGCCCGCCCGACTATCAGACCGAAGCCGCCAATTTCCTCGCCTTCGGCGTAGCGCAGCAGGTCGCCGGTTCGGCGGAGAAAATCCCCGGCCTGCGCTTCACCTGGAATGCGTTCACCGACATCACCGTCGTGTCGATCGACATCGAATACCGGCCGCAGGGTCAGACCGACAGCATCGTCAAGCGCGCCAATGTGCCCGACCAGGTGCTGATCACCAGCGATGGCGTTCTGGCGGCGACAACCTACGAATACCGCCATCGCATCATCACGCGCCCGGTGCGCACGACGTTCTTCACCGATTGGGCAACCGTCGACACGCCGGCGGCCACGGTACCGGCCGTGTCGGTCGGCCTCGGTCAGGTGCAGGAAGACATCTACGATCTCTTCGCCACGCTTGTCGCCGATACGCGCGTCGCCATCATAGAGCGCATCAATCAGTTGGCCGCCGCCGCGGTAGATGCCGCTGGTCGCGTTGCCAAGGACAACTCGGTTGCCGTTCGCTTCCGCAATGCCACCGCCGCGGCGCAGCAGCTGCTCGAGGCGTCGATCACTGAGATCGACGATGAGCTTGTGGCGCTGGCAGCAGCCACAACGGCCGTCGAAGCATCGGTCGGCCTAATTTCGGCGGATGGGCTGTTCCAGCTCATTGCCACCGCCGGAAGCGGTGACGTGACCTCCCGCCTCATAGCGCAGGTACGCGCGACCAACGGCGACGTCTGGGTCGATGCCGGCTATGTCATGGAAGCCGGCTTTACCGGCGGCAATCCTTTGGCGCCGTTCTCGCGCTTTGTCATCAAGGCTGATCAGTTCGTCGTCACTGACGGAACCAACGACGGCACGCCCCTGGTGTTCGCAAGCGGCGAATTGAAGCTGCAGGTCGCGCGGATCGGCACGGCCATCGTGGAAGAGCTGCAATCCGCCAACGGCAAGCTGGTGATCACCGGCAACGGCACAGAAGCCAAGATCGAACTGTTCGCATGAGCACGCGCGGCTTCATCGGGCTCGACGGCAGCGGCGTGCCGATGGTCAAGATCATGGCCGATGCGTCCTACGATCCTTTGTCGACGCCGGACACGGATTGGGAAAAGCACCGCTTCAATTCGCGCAACACCGAATACAGCTACATCGACGACATCATCATCTGGCCGCGCACGGTCACGACTTACTATCCGGCCGGCTGCAACTCGTCGAACTATGTTCTCAAATGCGAGAGCGGCGGCTTCGTCTTCTGCCACGCGGCGCGGGCAATCGCCTATTACGGCTTCCTGCCGATCATCGAGCATCGCTACATCGATCCGACGAACAACAAGGCCAGGATCTATCGCGACGACACGTTGACCAACGGCAATCCCAATTCGATGGCCAAGGTCAAGCAAAACAGCGGCATTCGGACAACCTCGGCCTATGACAATCTGAACAACCATCCCGACGAGATGGTTTCGCAATTTGGCGCTGTGGCCAGTCCGTATTGCGCCATGTCGATCGTCACCCGCTTTCCCTGCGACCGGGACTATACCGCCCTGTCGACACCGCCCATCGTCGGCAACTGCTTCTTTGTGGTCGACGAGAAGCGCGGCTACGCGCGCATCTCTCGCGGCGCGGTCGATGCCAGGACGGCGATTGCCTCACAGTGCATCGTCCATGAGAATCAAAGACCCCTGACGATCGTCGCCACGGGATCGACGACGTTGACCGCTGGACAGACGCAGGTGATCGCCCTCGGCGTCGACGTGCCGGATGGTTCGATCCCCTATATTATCGGGGCGGCGGCCGGCAACATGGCGTCTTTCTCCTCACCCTCGAGCGCCTTTCTTGTCGATGCCTCGATTTCCGGAAACAACCTGACGATCGTCAACGGAAACGCCGTGTCGATCACGGTTTTCTACAATGTCATGGTCCAGAACCAGCAGGTGCCGACGACGGGCGGTTCCGGCAAGATCCTGTTCACCGATGAGGGCGAGATCAAGATGCTGCGCCCGGGCGCGGCCTCGCCACCGGTGCCGGCCGACATCCTGCTGTGGAGCGAATATCGTTATTGCCCGGTGGTCGCCTATGGGAAGGTGGCGGATATGCTGTTCTCAGGGACACCGGGCGTCTCGACACCGGCGCGAACCTACACGCTTGCGGTTCCGGCGCTGGACAATCCGCCCATCATCCTGACGGCTCTGCAGAAGGTCGGCGCCGACGCCAATTTCAACGACGGCGACATTCTGATCAACGCCAACTGGGCGTCCTCTGCATTCGGGGTAACGCTCCAGCTCACCAACTGGTGGGTCTACGACGCCGCCGCGCACACCATCACCTTCAGCGTCAACGACACGGCCGGCAGCGGCTGGGTGTTCCGCTACTTCGTCCTCGCTGTTCCCGACTAAAGGGCAAATCCAAATGGCATCAATCTATTCCACCGGCACGGTATCCGTGACGAACGGCAATGCAGTGGTCACCGGCACCGGTACCGCGTGGGCGCTCGGGCTTGTCGCAGGCGGCATGTTCACGCGCCTTGGCGTGGCCGTTCCGATCCTGTCCGTCACCGACGACACGCACCTGACGCTGGCCTACGCCTGGCCAGGCGCGACCGCTGCTGGGGCGGCCTACGCCATTGCGCTGGAGAATTCGAACGCCGCCGACATCGTCGACCTCAATCGCACGCTGTCGCGCGTGCTCGTGACGCTGTCGCTGGTCGGGGTTCACCCCAACGCCTCAGGCACGATCGCCGAGCGCGACGCCATTGTCCTGACGTCCGACGATGAAGGCTTCTTCTTCCTGCATGCCGAGATCGGCATCGCTTTCGCGTTCTACCGATGGTCCGGCACGGCATGGGAAGGGCCGTTCCCGGTAGCGGATGCGGCTGCGGGCGGTCCCGTCAGCAGCATCTCGCCCGGTACCGGAATCGCGATCGATAACACCAATCCCGCTATTCCCGTCGTCAAACTCGCCAACATGGCCAATGCCACCGTCAAGGGGCGCACGACTGCGGGCACGGGCGCGCCCGAAGACCTGTCCATGACGCAACTCGATCTGCTGCAAATCGCGGCCGGGAAAAAAAGAGAGAGGCTGACGGCAAGCCGAACTTACTTCGTCCGCACCGACGGATCGAACGGCAATACAGGCCTTGTGAACAATGCTGGTGGCGCATTCCTGACGCTGCAGAAAGCTATCGACGTCGTTAAGACTTTGGACCTAGGCGGCTTCGGCGTGACCATCCAAGTCGGCGCCGGGACCTATACCGCCGGCGTCAATGTAAACGCTCCGTTCGTCGGCGGTCTCGTAAGCGTCGTCGGCGACGCAATCACCCCTGCCAACGTGATAATTTCCACGACCTCCAGCAGTTGCATAACGGTGAGCGGGGGAGGCTCTGCGCTTTCGGTCTCGGGGTTGAAGCTCCAAACCACAACTTCCGGACAATGCCTGTGGGCAACCAACAAAGGCCAGATCACGGTTGATGGGAAAATGGATTTTGGAGCGTGCGCCGGCGGGCATATCCTTGCAGACAATGATGCGGCGGTAACGATCAACGCCAACTACAACATCACAGGATCGGCATCGAAGCACTGGTGGGCTGAAGCCTATGGCCTCGTGGCTTGCGTGGGCAAAACGATCACGATCACCGGCACACCAGCTTTCGGAACCCAGTTCGCGAATGCGTTCGGCGGCTTCATCAATGTGCCGGTAAACACGTTTTCAGGAAGCGCCACAGGGTCGAGATACAATGCTGCGTTGAATGGCACTATCAACACCAACAACGCCGGAACGAGCTATCTACCGGGCAGTGCCGCCGGCACAGGTACAAACCCCAGCGTCACACCATTTGGCCTATACAACTAGAGGCAGATATCCATGCTAACTGATCGCTTCTGGATCGTTGCCGACGACGAAAGCCGCTTCTGGTCGAGTGCTGCTGGGGCATATGTGAATTCTCTGCCCGAGGGCCTATTCCTATCAGCGGAAGATGCACTGTCATCTGGGTGCAGTGTGGCGGATCTCATAGCTGTCGTTCCCACGCGAATCGCCAGCGAAGGGGAATTGACAGACGTATTGGCCGGATTTGGGCTGCCTGGTCCCGTGGTTCGCGTCCCGGGCTCGGTCTCGGCTCGTCAGTTTAAGCTCCAGCTTCTTGCGTCCGGCCTCTTGGGCCAGGTCGAGGCATTCATCGCCGCGAAAGGGCCGGCCGTCCAAATCGCCTATGACAACAGTAATTCGTTCGTGAGAACAGAGCCGATGATGGCATCCGGCTTTGCCGCGCTTGGCTTCAATGATGAGCAGGTCGACGCGTTCTTCGTTGCGGCTGCGCAGATATAGTGTTTACTCAGCTGGCACCACAGACCCAGGGAGAGACGGGCTGGCTTGCTGACGTGGCTTTTGGCGCAGGATTGGCCGTTCGAGGCAGTAGTAGCTCACGGTGGCAACGGCGATGCAGAAAGCCATGCCTGCCAGGCAGCGAGTGCCATAATTCTCCGGGATTGAAGTCATTCGCAGCAATGACATGCCCTGCCCAAAGGCCCAGAGATGGAAGACATAGAGTCCGAAGGAAATCTGGCCAAGGTACGCGAGCGGGCGCCATTGTAGGACTGTACCAAGATTTTTGGCGTAGAGAGTCAGATGCAACAGTGATCCCGCGAACAGGCCAGCTGTTACAAAGGCAATTACTGAGCCTACGCTGGTATGAAGATCAGGAAGGGTCACCAGCCCGATAGCGCTGCAGGCGAAAGCCGTAGCGACCGTCCAGATAGGGAGCTTTTTCGTCACGCCCATTGCGATCAGAAGGCCAGCAATGGTCGATTCCGGCCTCAGCAACGGCGTCATGTAGATCGGCTGGATAGAGATCCCGCTCAGTGCAAATGCTGCACGGCCAACCAAGCAGATAGGTAGCGCGCAAAGCAACGCCATTAGAAACGCCCGCTTGCCGACCGCACGATAGACCAGAAATAACAGGGGCAGGATCAGGTAAATCTGGAACTCGTACGACAGGGACCAGAGATGCCCGGTGTTTGGGACGGACTTGGCGTGTTCCGGAAACCAGTAAATGAAATTTCCGACGAACGAGGCAAGGCCCAGGAGCCAGCCGTATGCGTCGGCGTTCGCCGACCCGTACAGGATCAACATGGCAATCGCGAACAGCATCATTAGGGGGTAGATGCGCAGAAGCCTTCGCGCGTAGAAAAGCGAGATGCTGATCCGTCCGGTTCTTGTTACCTCTTTTTCGAAGAGGCCGAAAAGCAGGAATGCCGACAGAGTGAAAAACACTTCCACGCCGATCCAGCCTTGCGCCTGAAGCATGCTGAGCGTCGGGTGGTCAGGTCCGGCCGAGAAGTGAAAAAAGAACACCATCGCAAATGCCAGAAAGCGTAAGCCGTCCAGCGTTGGATACTGCTGCGGTGCAGCATTTTGGTGCGAAGACATCTGTATTCCCCCGAGCGAAAGGGGCTTTTACATGCAACCAAAAGAAATCGCAATTCGGCAAGTTACGAAGGCTAGTTCGCCTTACGCAGCGCGTTGAGGATGATGTCGGCATCGTTCTGAGTGCCGCTCTTCATCACTTCCCACAATCCGTCGACATGAACGAGATGCCCGCCATCATAGGTTCTGATCTCGCCGGCGGCCTGCACCACGCTGTCTCGCATCGCCTGAGGTAGCTCCAGCCACGGCTTGGGCAGCGAAAACCAATCCCCTCGCGGTTCGTCGTATTTCATGCGCGGGCCTCCCGCCGCCGACCATAGTCAATCAACATCCGAAGGAAAACCCATGGACACTTCGTTCAAGGGCGCAGCGGTGCGCCTGCAAGACATAGACATTCCACGCATCGGTGCCGAGATCGGGGTTGGCGAGGACGAACTGCATGCCTTCATGGACGTCGAGGCGGCAGGATCCGGCTTCGATGCGGCCGGCCGGCCGAAGATGCTGTTCGAACCGCATGTCTTCTACCGGCTTCTCGGCAAGGGCATGAAACGGGATGCTGCGGTCAAGGCTGGGCTCGCCTATCCGAAATGGGGCATGAAGCCCTATCCCAAGGACAGTTACCCGCGCCTGGTCAAAGCGATGGCAATCGACGAGACGATCGCGTTGATGGCCGCTTCGTGGGGCTTGACCCAGATTCTCGGCGAGAACCATCGCGATGCCGGGTACACTTCACCGCAGGCGTTGGTGACGGCGTTCTTGGCATCCGAGGCCAACCACCTCGAGGCGACAGTGCGCCTCCTGGTCGCGTGGAAGATCGACGACGATCTGCGCGCGCATCGCTGGCCGGTCATCGCCAGGACTTGGAATGGTCCCGGCTACAAAAAAAATGCCTACGATACCAAGATGGCCGCCGCCTTTGCCAAATGGCAAAAGATCAGGGACACGCCATTCTCGCCAGCGGCGGACCCTGTTTCGGCTGAGCCGGTGTCGATCGCCGCGGTGGTGCCGGCCGTCGACAAGGCAACGGTTGAGCGCGTCCAGCAGCAGCTGAAGGATCTCGGTTATACAGAGGTCGGCGGCGTCGACGGCAAGGCCGGCGACTTCACCGCAGCCGCGATCCGCGCCTTCCGCTCTGACAATGGCCTGCCGGCGGGTGACGGCATCGACGACGAGCTGCTGCTGTCCCTGCAGAAGGCCAAGCCGCGGGCCATTCCCGCCGCGCGCGCGGATGCGCGGGCCGACGTCGTGCGTGACAAGGTGCCGGAGGTGAAGACGAACTGGTTGACCAAAGTCGGCGCGTTCTTCACCGGCATCGCGGCACTGATCGGCAGCTTCTTCGACGGCATCATCGGCAATCTCGGCGCCGCCAGCGGCTATATCCAGCCTGTCAAGGATGCTGCCGGCGACGTGCCTGGCTGGGTCTGGATGCTGGCGATTGCGGCTGTTGCCGGCGGGCTGTTCCTGGTCGCACGCCATGGCGAAGCCAAGGGCGTCGAGGCATTCAAGACGGGAGCACGGCGCTGATGGGCGTCCTCATCTCGCTCGTCGCCGGCTTCGTCGGTGTTCCCCGCCCTCTCGCCCGCATCATCGCGTGGGCCGTCCTGGCCGTCGCCGTCTCCGGCGCCGCCCTCGGCGGCTACGAACTCATCAAGCATTGGGGCGCCGACGAAGTCCGCGCCAAGATCGAAAAGGAGAATACCGATGCGATTCACAAGGGCGTTGACGCTCGCATGTCTCTTGACGAGTGCCTTGACGCTGGCGGCGTGTACGACTTCGGGCGTCAGCGGTGTGACGCCGCTCCGACAGGCCCTCGGTAACAGCCTCGCCGGCGCACAGGGCAAGACCCAAGCCGACCAGAACAAGATCGACCGCACGATGGCGCCAGGCTGCGCGGTGAAGCTCTATACGCGCGCCGAATGCGATTTGCACACCAAGGCCAGCGCTGCGCGCCGAGCGGAGCTCAAGACATGATCGTGCTGCGCATCGCTGGCGGCATCCGCGAGCATTTCGGGATGCGCGTCACCGAATGGATCATGACCGGAGCGCTGTTCGGCTGGTCCGGTTGCCTGGCAATGGATCCGCTGACCTTCGACCGCTCGCCGTCGATGGCTATCATCGCTACCTACGGCAATGAAGCGTTCTGGGCCAACGTCTGTCTCATGACTGCGCTGCTTCGGCTCGGGGCGCTCATCGTCAATGGCACCTTCAAGGGTTTCCGCTACTCGCCCCATTTCAGGGCTGGGGCTTCCATCGCGTCGTGCGTGTTTTGGGGTCAAATTGCGCTCGGCGTCCTCGTTGCCGTCCTGACGGCCGATGGCTCCGGCACCGGGGTGATCGTCTACCTCACCTTCATGACGATCGAAATGTGGAACCTTTTTCGGGCATGGGCTGATGTCGGTGCTTCGCAGCGGAGGCGTTGATGATCCTTGGCATTCCGGCCGAACAGTTGGTGCCGATCGCCAATTTCGTGGGATTGGCGTTGCTCGGCCTCCTGGCAATGCTCGGCCTTCGCTTCGGTCGCGGCACCGTCACGCCGGCGGAGCGCCAGGTCGAGGTCGCCGGCGCCCTCATCGACAACAGCGCGGTCAAGGAACTGGCGGCCTCGATCGAGGGCTACACAATGGAACTGATCGCCGGGCGCGCTGACAATGAAAAGCAGCGCCAGGCCATGTATCGGCTGATCGAAGTCGGCAACCGCTTCGTTGACGAGGTCGGGGACCTTCGCCGCGACATCGGCGACCTGGCAAAGGAGATCGCGCGATCGAAGTAAGGATCGCGCCCTGGAAAAGCCCGCCGTGCCGAAAGGTGCGGCGGGCTTTTGCGTCCTAGGCCTTGATGCTTGGAGCCGGCGGCTGTTCAACTGTCGAGCTCGAGTGGCTCATGGTCTTCCGTGACATGCCAGAGCAGCTGCCCGATATCCCTCATGTCGATCGCTTGTCCGCAGACCGGGCATATCTCAATCTCTGGTCCTTCGGTCACCGGCTTGCGGTCTACTGCCTTGAGACGGCCCGTTGGGCGGGGAAGATCGGAAAGCTTGGTCATCAACGACTCCGACATACAATTCGTCTAAAATACCCCGGAACCTTAATCAGCCTTCCGACTTGAATCGCGGTGCGGGGTATCGAGTATGAGTAACGCCGGAGACCGGCTGAAGTTCATCAAGCCACAGGAACCCGTCCTGGTGCTGGAGCCGCCGGTCAGCGACGACTGGATCCACGAAATCAAATATGACGGCTTCCGCACCCAGATCATCCTGGACTGGGCCGGCGCCCGTGCCTTCACCCGCACCGCCATCGACTGGTCGAAGCGCTACTGGCCGATCGTCACCGCTGCCGAGCAGCTGAAGGCGAAATCGTTCATCCTCGACGGTGAGGTGATCGCGCCCGAGCCGGACGGCCGGTCGAACTTCCACGCCATGCATTCGCGCATGGCATGGAACGCCGAGCTGCTCGCCTTTGTAGCGTTCGATATTCTGTATCTGGACGGCGAGGATCTGCGCCCGCGGCCGGCGATCGAGCGCAAGGCAATCCTGTGGGACCTGATCAAGCCGGCCGAGGGCATCATCCAGTACAGCCAGCACGTCGAGGGCGGCGGCGCCGAGTTCTACGATGCGGCTGAGCGAATGGGGCTTGAAGGCGTGGTGTCGAAGCGCAAGTTCAGCCCATATCGTAGCGGCGCCAAGGATGAAGCCTGGCTGAAGACAAAATGCTGGGACATCGCCGAACTGGATCTGATCGGCGTCAAACGAAAAGCCGGCGAGTGGACCGAGGGGCTGTTCGCGCGGGACGGAAAATATGTCGGCAAGGCCGTGATCGCCACCACGGATGCGATAAAGGACCGCCTCTGGAAACGGGTGCAGAAGGCCAAGGCAGCGCCGCCGCACGTTCCCACGGCACAGATCACGCCTGACGTCGAATGGGTCAAGCCCGGCATCAAAGCCAGCGTCAGGACGCTACGCGGCGAGCCCAAGCTGCGGCACGCCTCGGTGCAGGGTTTCCTCGACGAAGGCTGATGGGGCCCTTGACCGCAGTTGGGAATTTGTTCTTATTACGTTCTCATGGAACACGATCCGATCGACACGCTGGGCAAGGCGACCCGGCACAACATGCTTGTGAAGGCCGAATGCAGTTGCGGCAATGTCCGCTACATCAGGTCGGCCGACCTGATGATGGTCTATGGCGGCGGCGTCGATCCGCTGGCGCTGAAGTTCGATTGCAGCCGTTGCAAGCCACAGATCAAGATCACGCTGCTCGAGGTGCATCCGGAACACCTGCCGAAGCGCCTGGTGATCCACAAGCCGATGAAGGTCGACGGCAAGATTACCTGGTACACTGAACGGTTTCGAGGATGAGCGACTGGACATTCCAATCGCTGGTCGACGGGAACATGCAGATCACGGCGTATTGCCGCAACTGCGTTCATTACGCGGTGCTCGACCTTGAGGGTTTAAGAGACAAATACGGTCCGGAGGTCAAAGCGATGAACTGGAATCTCGCGCCGCGCCTGGTCTGCTCCAAATGCAGGGCCAACAAGCCGGAACTTCGCTACACACCCGACTCCAACAAGGTGTCAGGCATGGGCAAAGCAGTGGGGAATTCCTACGCAAAGGCCAAGGGCGATCGCTAGTCCAGCGGTTTCAACTTTGGCCGCTTTTGCACCAATTCGCCGTCGAAGAGAGTCGAAACCCAGCGTTGGTGGCTTTGCGGTTTTCACTGGCCTGTCACGCCGGAGGTCGCGGGTTCGAGCCCCGTCACTCGCGCCATTTCTCTCAAGGGTATCAAGCTCTTGGCTTCAGAGAAATGTCGACATTGATTGTCAAAAATATTGTCTTGCAAGAGACCTGAGGTCCAAGAGACCTGAGGTCACTCAGGTCCTTTCAGCCCTTGCCTACGCCTGGCCCTGCAAGATCACCCCCTCGCCAGCAGTGCCTCGACCTCCTGCAACGTCGGCATCGACGGTGCAGTCCCCGGTCGCGTCACGGAGATACCGGCGACGGCGCAGGCGAAGCGCACCGCTTGCAGCGGCTCCACGCCCCTCGAAAGTGCTGCGGCAAGCCCGCCATTGAAGGCATCGCCTGCCCCCGTGGTTTCGACCACCGGGCCGGCGCTGACGGCTGGAACATGGTCGGAGCGCTCCTTCGAGTGCAAAAGCGCGCCCTTGTCGCCGAGCGTGACGATGACCGTGCCGACCCCCTTTTTCAGCAGACTGTCCGCGGCGGCTCGCGCCTCGTCGACCGAGGACACCTTCATCCCGGTCAGTTCCTCCGTCTCGGTCTCGTTGGGCGTAAGGTAGTCGCAGAGCGTGTAGATGCGGTCGGGAAGCTTTGCCGCGGGGGCCGGGTTGAGGATCGTCGTCACCCCTGCCCCACGCGCGATCTCCAGCGCCCGCATGGCGGCTTCGATCGGCTGTTCGAGTTGGGTGACGAAGACGCCGGCACCGCCGATCAGCGTGGCATTGGCTTCGATATCGGCTGGAGAGATCAGCATGGCAGCACCGGGGCTGACGATGATGGCGTTGTTGCCGGTGGTCTCCTCGACGAAGATGTAGGCCGCACCGGTGTAGCTTTCCGGCGTATTGATGACGGCATTTTTCACGCCCGCCTGCGCCCAGGTCTGCCTCGCCATGTCGGCGAAGGGATCGACGCCGAGGCGGGTGAGGAAGGGGACGTCGGCGCCGAGCTTGCCGGCGGCAACCGCCTGGTTAGAACCCTTGCCGCCCGGCCCCAGCGTGAAGGATGTGCCGAGGATGGTTTCGCCCATGCGCGGCTGCCGCTGCGCCCTGTAGGCGGTGTCGGCGACGAACACACCCAATATGACGACAGGCTTCATGACGACCGGCTTGCCCGAAGCCATGCCGCTACTGCGCATCCGGCGGCACGACGCCCTTGCGAAAGGCGAAGCAGCCGTAGAAGCGGCGCTCACCTGTCTGGATGACGCAATAGGCCTGTTTGGCGCGCTCGTAGAAGGCATAGCGCTCGACCGCGATCATCGGCCACGACTTGCCCTCGGCCTTGTCGACCTCCCTTTGCACTTCGCTTTGTACGGGCGGAATTTCGTCGGGCTTGCCCACAATTTCCATGCGCGCGGCCGAGTCGTCGACGAATGTATCCAGTGGGTAGAGCGACAGCACCGCCTTGACCACTTGCGCCGCCGAGGCATCGATGCGCAGCACGCGGCCGAGCGCCGTCTGGCGCGCCACGGAATCGGACGGAAAATTGGTGTCGGCGATGATCAGATCATCGCCATGCCCCATTGCCCGCAATGCCTGCAGCACGTCGGCATTGAGCAGCGGGTTGATGCCTTTGAGCATGGTATTCCTCGTGAGTTGGGATCAGAGACGCTTGCCGGTCTCTGCGTCGAAAAGATGGATCTGGTCGAGCCGTGGCTTCAGCTTCAACGTATCGCCCGGCTTGAAGTCGTGACGCTCGCGAAACAGCGCCACCATCTCGCCTTCGCCGAAGCGCAGGAACACCAGCGTTTCCGAGCCGGTCGGCTCGACCACCGAAATCTTCGCCGGCACGCCGTCGGGATGAATTTCGAGATGCTCCGGTCGCACGCCATAAACGACGGCTTGCCCGTCTTGTGCGGCGTTGCCCGATGCGATCGGGAACAGCGTGCCCGCGATGTCGACACCGGGCTTGTCGCCCTTGCGCATGGTGCCCTTGAGCAGGTTCATCGACGGCGAGCCGATGAAGCCGGCGACAAACAGGTTGGCCGGTCTGTCGAACAGCTCCAGCGGCGCGCCGACCTGCTCGATGCGGCCGTCGCGCATCACGACGATCTTGTCGGCCATGGTCATGGCCTCGATCTGGTCGTGGGTGACGTAGATGGTGGTGGTCTTCAGCCTCTGGTGCAGTTCCTTGATCTCGGTGCGCATCTGCACGCGCAGCTTGGCGTCGAGATTGGACAGCGGCTCGTCGAACAGGAAGACCTGCGGATTGCGCACGATGGCACGGCCCATGGCCACGCGCTGTCGCTGGCCGCCGGAAAGCTGGCGGGGATAGCGCTTCAGATAGGGATTGAGGTCGAGGATATCGGCGGCGCGCTTGACCCGCTCGGCGACCAAGGCCGGATCGGTTTTCCTGAGCTTGAGGGCAAAGGCCATGTTCTGCTCGACCGTTTTGTGCGGATAGAGCGCATAGTTCTGGAACACCATGGCGATGTCGCGCTTGGCCGGCGGCAGATGATTGACGACGCGGTCGCCGATGGCGATCGTACCGGCGGAGACGGTCTCCAACCCAGCCACCATCCTGAGCAATGTGGACTTACCGCAACCCGAAGGGCCAACCAGCACCACGAACTGTCCGTCTGCGATATCGACGCTGACTTCGTGCAGAACCTTGACCGTTCCAAAGGCCTTGGCCACCTTGCTGATCGCGACTTGCGCCATATCTCCCCCATCGGCTCCATTAGCCGTAGGCGCAGAAGCTAACCAACGCGACCTGTCAGGGCAAGTCGGTCCCTTATAGATAAAAACCCGCTCTCGTTGACACGGCGTTGTGTTGTGAGAATAGTGGCAGGCGTTGGTCAAAATGTCGGTATCCGATCCGCAATCGGAACCTCAATCGACGCAGGGTGGGGTCCTGCCTAATTCGTTTCCGAAACGGGAGCATCTTTGGCGCTCCGGCGTCCGACAGTTGGCCGATTTATTCACACTGATGTTCTGGGAGGAATAGGCGATGAGAACGGGTCTTTACGACAAACTGGTTCGAGCCGGCGCCACAAGGCGCGACATATTGAAGGGCGCGGCCAGCATGGCCGCGATCGCAGCCGCATCCAGCGCCGGACTTGGCGCCTTGACGCGCCCGGCTTCCGCGGCAAGCGAATTGCGCACAAAAATCCTGCAGATCCCCGGCGTCGGCAAAGGCCAGCCGACGGACGCCGACTTCCAGAAGGTCGGTGAACTCTGCCTCGAAGCGACCAAGGCCAATGT
>NZ_RZRK01000349.1:0-6185 GCF_003997835.1 Mesorhizobium sp. M7A.F.Ca.CA.004.12.1.1 | reverse complement strand
TTTCAAGGCGACGACCGGCAGCGTCGTCAACGATGTGAAAATCAGCGGATCCTCGCCAAACGTCGAGGTGCGGGGCAACATCTACTCCGGTACGGCGACGGGCAAGCCAACCGATGACGGATCGCACATGGCGCTAATTGAAGGAAACCGGGGCGGCGATCTTTTCAAGGGCTATAAGTCGACGCCGGACGCAACGCCCGTTCTTATGATCTTCGAAGCCGGAAACAGCTTTGTTCCGATCAGGCCAGGGCAAGGCGTGAAGTTCACCGCCGATGTCGCTGCCCGCCGCACGGATGGTTCGTCGTCGACCAGCGCCGGCTATGTGTTCGCCGGCGTGATCCGCAACACGGGCGGAACCCTGGCGGTCGAAGGTGCGATCACCAAAACGGTGATCGGCGAATATGCGACCGACGCCGCTTCACTCGACGCCTCCGTCGCCGTGGGGGCTTCCGGAATTGAGGTGACCGTTGTCGGCGTCGCGGCAAAGACCTATGGCTGGAACGCCGTTGTGCGGCTTCAGGAGGTTTGATGCTGCATGGAAGCTGGACGCTGCCAATGCCATCACAATCGCAGTTGATATCTGCCGGCTGATCCAAAGGCCTGCCTCTATCTCAAGACCAAAATCTCTTTTCAGCCTCGCTTCGCGGGGCTTTTTTCATGGAGCACGCCAGCATGGCCCGATCTTCAGCCGCCGCCGTTCGCCTTCTGACCGGCGAGCGCGAACCTGTTCGCCTGGCGACGACCGCCAGCATTGCGCTTTCCGGCCTTCAGACCATCGACGGGGTAGCGACGGAGGTGGGCGACCGCGTGCTGGTCAAGGACCAGGCCGACCAGACGCAGAACGGTATCTATACGGTCAGCGAAGGCCGATGGTTCCGCGCTGCCGATGCCCGCACCGGGCGCACCATGCAGAAGGGAACGACGGTGCATGTCCAGCAGGGCAACGCCTCGGCCGATTTTGTCTTTGCCTTCCAGACGCTTAACCCTGTGATCGGCACCGATGACATTGTGCTCTCGTTCTACCAGTCCGACGACACCGTCGGCGATATCCAGGCAGCCGCGCAAGGCATCATCGACCAGGCCCAGGCCGCTGCGGACGTAGCGACGGGCGCCATGACGACGGTGATCGATCCGCAATTCGCGACCAAGGCGACGGCCGAGGCATTTTACCCGCCGATAGCACCCACATACATCCGCACCGCCTTCTGCGACAGCTCTCAGGTGGCAGGCAGCGGCGCTGTGTACCGCAAGAATGGAACGAATGTCGGGGATTTGGTGATCACGCTGAGCGATGGCATGACGAAGACAGGCTATACGCTCGCCTCAATTCCGGTGACGGCATCAATGCTCGGCGCGCGTGGTGGCGGTGCGAATGCCACGGCTGCTATCAGTGCACTGCTCGCGGGCAGCTATCCGCATGTGCTGATTGACGGCTCCTACCAGACCGACGGCAACCACACGATCTCGACAGCGAAGAAGCGCGTCGAATGCCTGGGCGGCTCTGCCCTAATCCTGCGCGCGCCAGTCGGCACCGTTACCGGCCACCATCCCGTCATCGATATTGCTGCCGATGACGTCCTGATAGACGGGGACCTCACGATTGATGGTGGATCACATGCCGGCTACCAGGCTTCTATCGGTATTCGCGTCGGCCTCTCCACTGGTGCACGCCGGAAGCGGCCGACAATTCGCGGCGTGAAAGTCCGCAATCTTGGCCTTGCCGGCGTGATGGCGCTCTGTGTCGACAGCCCGACGATTGAGGACATTGACGGCTATAACATCGTCACGCCAACCGGCGGCGAGTTTGGCGACACGGTTTACGTGGCCGGCGTCCGCAAGCCGATCGTGCGCAACATCCGGTCGGCGAAGTGCAAACGCGACGGCGTCGTGTTGACCTATACGGGGAATCTAAACACCACCGACGTGTTAGTCGACGGGGTTTTCGCGGATGCACATCTCGACAGCCCCTCCGCCGGTGTCTGGGTGGAGATGACCGGTGCGCGAGATCCGCGAGGGATCATAACTAACGTAGTGGCGAATGACTGTCTGGTTGGCGTAGCTGCGACTGATGCCAACAGCGAGATCGTCATTTCGAATGTCAGGGCAATCGGCAACCGGCTCTCCGGTAGTTCTGCCGGTAACGTCTTTGGCGTTCAGATTCAGTCGGGCCGGCTCGATAACTGGTACATCGATCGCTACAACACCGCCCTGCAATTGGAGCCAAACGGCGAATATCAGTTCGCCCTCAGCTCGCAAGTTGGATCGTTTGCGACTGGCGAAACGGTCAGCGGCGGCACCTCTGGCTCCGCCGGAACCCTGCGGTTCCAACATTTTGAAATCGTCATCACCGGTTCAACCGTCGACTATGAACTCGGTGAGACGGTGACAGGCGGTTCATCCGGCGCGACGGGCATCTTGGTCGACTTCTTTGCCAACGTGCTAAGGGTCTTGCCGATAAGTGGGACGTTTCAGGCCGGTGAGACAATCACTGGAGGCAACTCTGCGATTGCCAAAACAGCAAACAGCGCGACCCGGCGCATCTATGTGCGCGGCTCGGCCGGCATCTTTCCGGCTGGCGAGACGATCACGGGTGGAATGTCGGGTGCCACAGCCGTAATCGCCGCGCCCTACCAGACGCCTCTTGCGATCGGTCCGGGCACGTTGATGAACTGCTCGACCGACGCCGTCGTCGTTGCGAACGTAGTGACACCGGCGAGCCTTAGCCTTTCTGGCATCAGGGGAAACACCCAGTCGCATGGCATCCGGTTCAACCTTTCCGTGGGCCAACGGCTGCGCAAAGCCAGTCTCAGGGACATCGCCCTGAAAAACTCGACCTCCATTGGCGTTGCTTTTCGGGTAAGCACCGGCGGCGTGATAGACGAAATGCTGGTCGATGGCTTTGACATGACGGAATGGGTTGGTGATGGCACCGGCAGTTCCATCACGGCCGGCATCGCGACCAGGTTTATTGGCGGCAACAATCCCGGCCTGCAGGGGACGTCGAGTGTGCCGACCAATCTGACCGTCAACACAACGCTGTCCGGGCTTCACAACCGGGCACTCTGCCACAACAACGGGGCCGGCGGGACGCGGACACATACGCTGCCGCCTGCCGTGCCTGGCCTTCGGATCGGCTTTGCCGGAGTACACGCAACCCATGTCATGAACATCGAGCCCAACGGGACGGACACGATCAAGGGCGGCGGTGCAGGAAAATATCTCATTCTCGATCCCGGCGAGCGTGTAACCCTGGAGGCATACGCAACGGGCTCATGGGTGGTCAGCGCGACAGTCGGCTGGGCGGGCGATTTCGAGTTGTAGACTTTGTCGTTGTGAATGACCGAATCGCCTAGGTTGCTTTTTTGATCCAAATGGACGAACGAAAGATATGGTGCTCGCTCTGTGGTCAATGGTGGCCGTGACCACCTTTATACTTGTGGCCCGCCACAATCGGGTTTCTGTTGTAGCGATTGGCTATGTCGGCCTTCTTGCTTATTCGGTGCCCGCGCTGATTGGCTTCACGCGACCTGTGAGCGCGAAAGGATTGGTGCCATATCTCGAGCCGGCGTCGTCGGAAGCAATTCTGGTGATGGTCGCTGCTTGGCTAGGGTTCGGGTTGGCGCTGCTGCTGATGCCTTCGTCTGTGGACGGGGGGCGTCCCCCTTGTTACCAGCTGCACCCGATGCGGGTCACCTGGTTCATTCGGTGCGCGCTGATCATTTCTTTAGCCTGCTATGCATGGATGGCAAACAGGGCTGGACTTGAGTGGTACGCGATGGAGCGTGCCGACATCTATGACGCCGTTGGTGGGCTCATTTCGATCGTGTGGCGTTGGGTCAGCGGCATCGGCCTTCTGGCATCGATCTATTTCGATAGGTTGTGGGGTCGCGGCGCTCGTATTTATCAAGCCATCTTTGCGTTAATGGTCGCACTTAATGCGATCGCGGGTGATCGGACTGTCCCGGTGATCTTGGCAATGGCGTTCGCCATCGTGTTGTTGTGGGAGTGGCCGATAACGAAGGCGGCCCTGCATTGGAAGGCATGGGCGATCGGGCTGGCGACGCTTGCGATCATCTTCTTTATGAAGCCCTTCTATCTGGCCTACAAACGCGACCTGCCGTTTGGCAGGATGCTGGCAGGCGGTTCTGATCCGATGGCTATGGTGGCCTCCTGGGAAGCCTTCGGCACTCATGAAAACATCGAAGGGCTGATTAGGAGTAGCACGACCTATCCATGGTGGAACACGGTTCGCGATACCTTGGCGCAACTGCTAATTCAGCCGTCGGCCTTCGGCTTTGACAGCACTGGGTTCAACACGGTGCTCCAGACCCAGATATTTTCGCAGGCGTTGTACGGCTTGGCTGGTACATTCTGGGGGCAGGCGTGGGCGATTGGTGGTATTCCCGTTGTGATCGTATTTGGGTTGATCTATGGCGGAGCGTTGGTGGCGTTGCACCATGCTTCGCTCAAAAGTAAGGGTATGTGGTTCTTCTTCTGGATCATCCTCGGCAGCGTGATAGGGGTCTATGCGCACCGGAATGCCTTGGAGAACGTTCTTGCGCAGGCACGGCAGCCATTCGTCGGTTTCGTGACGATTCAGGTCTTGGTGTGGGTACTGCTCTTCGGGCGCTTCCATACCAGCGTTCCGGCTGTTCCGATTGTGGGTCGAGACTACGGCAAATGAACTGATGTTGAGCAGCGCCTTGGGGGAGGCAAATGAACTGATGTTGAGCAGCGCCTTGGGGGAGGCAAATGAATGGTGGAGCAGGTATATCTCGATCAGCAGCATGATCGTCTTGTATTCATCGACCGACCAGCCGACGAAGGATTCTGGGACGATCGTTGGGCGCAATCCCTAACAGCAGCGGACATTCGGAAAAAGAGCGTCTTTGTCCAGCATGTTACCCGAAAGTATTTAAGCCCGCCTGATCGAGTGATTGATGCAGGCTGCGGTGTGGCCAATACAGTCTTTGGGCTCCATCACGCAGGGTTCGAGGCTTACGGATTAGACTTTGCCCCCGTAACCATCGCTAGGATCAAAAAGCACGCCCCAGAACTTAATATCGTTCTCGGTGACGTGCGAGAAATGCCATTCGAGGATGCCTTTTTCGAAGGGGTGTGGTCCTTGGGGGTGATCGAACACTTCAAGGATGGTTACGCATCGATCATCGAGGAGGCACGCCGAGTGCTGAAACCTGGCGGACTCCTTTTCCTAACTGTCCCCAGCGTGTCGCCATTGAGGCGTCTAAAGATGCGGCTCGGTCGATACGAAGATGTGAGTGCCGCGGACATGGCCCGATTTTACCAATTTGCCTTCACCCCGAACGACACAATTAGAACGATCAGCGGGATGGGGTTCCGGCTTTTGGAAAGTCGGTCCAGGGGCGGATATCTGGGGTTGATGCGGGAGAGCAGCTTGTTAAAGCGCCTGCTTGAACCATTGTATGAGAGCCGGTCGCGACCGATGGTGACCTTACGACGCGCGATCGACTTAGTGATCAGCCCAGTATCCTTTCACACAAAGCTGTTCGTCTTCAAAAAGCACTAGCTGAAACTCGCTGAATTTCGAACTCCTATTGATCTTTATCCTGACGGAGCTTCTCATCGATGTCTCTCAGGCTTTTGTTGTACGCGCGCGTCTCTCGCCGCACCCCTATCGTGGCAATAACTACCCACGCGATGGAGAAGGCGCCGATGAGGACTCCTAAAACTAAATGTTTTATGTCAGGCATATGTGCTTTTACGCGCCCTAGGTGCGTCAATGACTTACCGAGCGCACGGGTCTCTTGCTGATACTCAGAATTTTAAAGTCTGTATCTGCCAACTTGGCGAATGATATCCAGAATCATAATCGCCCGCGTCAAACCTAACCTCCACCCGGCGAACATACCAAAAATCAAAAACTGAACAACTGCCCGGAAGGGCGGAAAGGAACCACCATGGACCGCAACTTCGCGCGGGCGCTTGCGCTTGTTCTCAAATCGGAAGGCGGCTGGTCGGACAATCCGGCTGACCCCGGCGGCGCCACCATGAAGGGCGTGACGCTTGCCAGCTTCCGTCGCTATGTGAAGGCCGACGCGACGAAGGCGGATCTGCGTGCGATCAGCGACGCGCAGGTCGCCACCGTCTATCGCCGCTTCTACTGGGACGCTGTGCTCGGCGCCGAATTGCCCGATGGCGTCGAC
>NZ_RZRK01000348.1:0-6205 GCF_003997835.1 Mesorhizobium sp. M7A.F.Ca.CA.004.12.1.1 | reverse complement strand
GGTCGGGCCTGCATTTCACCGACGCCGGGCGCATCAGCGTCGACGAGTTGGAGGAGCCGCTGGCGCTGGTCCATGCGACGTCCGAACAGCATCTGGAACCCGCCTGCCGGCCCAAACCCAGGGTTGCCGAGCCGGCCGCATTGACGGCGCGCGAAAGCGAGGTGGTGAGCCTCGTCGCCGACGGCAAGAGCAATGCCGCGATCGCCGCCGAATTGAGGCTGAGCGAACACACGGTCAAGCGCCATGTCGCCAACATACTGCTCAAGCTGGACCTGCCGTCGCGGGCGGCGGCGGCGGCGTTTTCGGCCAGGCACCCTGGCCCGCACGGGCCATGAGAGCCATGGCGCTTTCGGGCGAAGCGGCCATGGGCGGGTAAGCGCTATCAATTCTCTCCATGCAGGCCAGGCGGATGTCGTCGGGAAAGGTGCTGCGAACGGAGGAGGAAATGCTGACGTCGAACCAAACACTCAAATCGCTTGCGATAGCGGCAAGCGTCGGAGCGCTGTTCGCTATCGCTCCCGCAAAGGCCGAGGATGCGTCCGCGGCGGCTGCCTACAAGGATATCGAGGCGACGCTCGGCTCGGTGCCGGACATGTTCAGAACGCTGCCGGATGTGGCCGTTGCCGGCGCTTGGGCCGAGATCAAGGGCGTGCAGCTCAACCCGAAGACGGCGCTTGACGGCAAGACCAAGGAGCTTTTGGGCCTCGCCGTCGCGGCGCAGATCCCATGCCAGTATTGCATCTATTTCCACACCGAGGCGGCCAAGCTCAACGGCGCCAGCGACGAGGAGATCAAGGAGGCGGTCGCGATGTCCGCGATCGTGCGCCACTGGTCGACGATGCTCAACGGCAGTCAGGTCGATCTGACGACCTTCAAGAAGCAGGCCGACGACGTGTTCGCGGCCGTCAAGGCGAAGTCGCAGTGAGGAAATCCCTGCCCGGCGACGAGCGCCGGGCAGCCCTTCGACCATCAACCGCCCGGTCGCAAGACGGGCCAATGGAGGATGACATGCTGACCAAGACCCAAACAGTGGATGGCGCATCGATCAAGAAGGCCATCGAAACCCGTGACGGCAAGATGCTGTCGAGCTTCTATGCCGACGACGCGCTGGTGCGGGTGATCGACCGCAACAACCCGCCGAGCAAGCCGCGCGAGATCCGCGGACGCGCGGCGATCACCACATTCTGGGACGACATCTGCAGCCGGGCGATGACCCACAAGGTCGACACCACCATCGCCGACGGCGACAGCCTCGCCTTCACCCAGGCCTGCGCCTATCCGGACGGCACCAAGGTGTTCTGCGCGGCGATGCTGGAGCTGAAAGACGGGCGGATCGCAAGGCAGACCGTCGTGCAGGCCTGGGACGAGTAGACCAACAGCCTGTGGATCAACCGCGGCCTGGGCCGCAAACCTGGAGGAGAAGACGATGTTCAGCGCCAGATGGCAGATCGACGCCAAGTTCGGGCACAAGCAGACCGTGCTCGACCTGTTGAAGAAATGGGAACGCGAGATCGGCTCGCAGGTCGGCATCGACGAGCTGGAATTCCAGATCATGACCGGTTCGATCGGCGCGCGGGAGGCGACGGTCGAGTCCCATCACCAGGTCGAAAGCCTGGCCCAACTGGAGGCGTTCTTCGCCAAGATCGGCAAGATCGACGCGCATGCCAAATGGGGCAAGGAGATCGAGCCCTATGTCGTGTCGGGCACCAGCCTGTGGAATATTTATCGCATTGTGGAGTAGTGACTCTTCTCCCCGTTTCACGGGGAGAAGATGCCGGCAGGCAGATGACGGGCGGAGCCCGCTTTGCCAGGGACGCGCTGCCCCTCATCCGGCCCTTCGGGCCACCTTCTCCCCGTAAAGCGGGGAGAAGGGAAGGCGCTAGCTGTGAGCCACCATCACATGGCGCACGGCGGTGTAGTCTTCCAGCGCGTAGAGCGACATGTCCTTGCCGTAGCCGGACTGTTTCAGCCCGCCATGCGGCATCTCGTTGGTCAGCATGAAATGCGTGTTGATCCAGGTGCAGCCATATTGCAGGCGGGCGGCCGTCGCCATGGCGCGCGAGACATCCTTGGTCCATACCGATGACGCCAGGCCGTAGTCGCTGTCATTGGCCCAGTTCACCGCGTCGTCGACTTCCGAAAAACGAGTAACCGAGACGACCGGGCCGAACACTTCGCGGCGGACAATCTCATCTTCCTGCAGCGCGCCGGCGACGACGGTCGGCTGGTAGTAGAAGCCAGAACCCTCGCCCGGCTTGCCGCCGGTGGTGATCTCGATGTGCTTCAGTTCCGAGGCGCGCTCGACGAAACTCGACACGCGGTCGCGCTGGCGGCGGGAGATGAGCGGGCCGATCTCGTTTTCAGTGTCGTCGGGACGGTTGTATTTGATGGTCGAGACGGCCGAGGAGAGATCGGCGACGAGTTTGTCGTAGATCTTCTTGCCGGCGTAGATGCGGCAGGCGGCGGTGCAGTCCTGGCCGGCATTGTAATAGCCGAAGGCACGCAGACCGCTGACCACGGCGCCAAGATCGGCGTCGTCAAAGACGATGACCGGTGCCTTGCCGCCGAGCTCGAGATGCGTGCGCTTGACCGACTTGGCGGCCGCCTGCAGCACTTTCTTGCCGGTGGCGACGTCGCCGGTGATCGAGATCATGTTGACCTTGGGATGATTGATCAGCGTGTTGCCGACGCTGTCGCCGCGGCCGAGGACGACATTGACCACGCCTTCCGGCAGGATTTCCGCAAGTATCTTGGCAAGCTTCAGCGCCGTCAGCGGAGTCTGCTCCGACGGCTTGAAAACGACCGTGTTGCCGCCGGCGATCGCCGGCGCCAGCTTCCAGGCCATCATCATCAGCGGGTAGTTCCACGGCGCGATGGAGGCGACGATGCCGATCGGGTCGCGCCTGACCATCGAAGTATGGCCGGGAATGTATTCGCCGGCCACGACGCCCGGCATCGAACGGACGGCGCCGGCGAAGAAGCGGTAGCAGTCGACGATCGCCGGGATTTCGTCATTGAGCACAGCGTTGATCGGCTTGCCGCAATTGAGCGCCTCGAGCGTGGCGAACTCCTTCGCGTCGGCTTCGATGCGGTCGGCGATCTTCAGCAAATAGCCGGAGCGTTGCGCCGGCGTGGTGCGCGACCACAAGACGAACGCCTGTTCGGCGGCGGTGACCGCCGCCTCGATCTGCGCCTGGCTGGCCTCGGGCAGGTTGAGGATGGTCGCCCCGGTCTTTGGATTGAGGATCGGCTCCTCGGTCTCGGTGCCCTTCTCGAATTTCGAGCCGATCAGCATCTGGGTGTCCATTGGATTCTCCCTTAACAGGAGCGAGTAGCGAGTAGCTGAAAGCGAGCAGGGTTGACCGTCGATGATCCCTACTCGCTGTTCGCTACTCCCTATTCGCTGTTTTTCATTTCCCACTTCCGGCGATCTGGTCGCCGTCACGGGTGAGGTAATAGGCGGCAAGGATCGGCAGCAGCGTCACCAGCACCACGACCATGGCGACGACATTGGTGACCGGGCGCTGGCGCGGGCGGATCAGCTCTTCCAGCATCCAGATCGGCAGCGTCTGCTGCTGTCCGGCGGTGAAGGTGGTGACGATGACCTCGTCGAAGGACAGCGCGAAGGCCAGCATGCCGCCGGCAAGCAGTGCCGTGGCGATGTTGGGCAGCACGACATGGCGAAAAGTCTGAAAACCGTCGGCGCCGAGATCCATCGACGCCTCGATCATCGATCCGGAGGTGCGGCGAAAGCGGGCGACGGCATTGTTGTAGACGACGACGACGCAGAAGGTGGCGTGGCCGAGCACGATCGTCCAGAACGAGAACGGGATATCGGCGAGCGAAAAGGCCGAGCGCAGCGCGATGCCGGTGATGATGCCGGGCAGGGCGATCGGCAGGATGACCAGCAGCGAGATGGTTTCGCGGCCGAAGAATTTTGTCCGCGACACCGCCGCCGAACAGAGCGTTCCGAGGACCAAAGCAATCGCAGTCGAGATCGAGGCAACCCTGACCGATAGCGACAGCGCCTGCCAGACATCCGGCCGGTTCCAGGTCACGGCGAACCATTGCGTCGTCAGCCCTGGCGGCGGCCAGACGAAGCTCTTCTCCTCGGTGGTGAAGGCGTAGACGAAGATCAGCAGGATCGGCAGATGCAGGAACAGCAGGCCGCAGGCGGCGGCTATCTTCAGGCCGAGCGGAGCCGACTGGGAACCATCAGAGCGCATCGAAGGCCCCCATGCGCTTGGCGCCCCAGAGGTAGAAGCCCATGATGACGATCGGCACCACGGTGAAGGCGGCGGCGAGCGGGATGTTGCCGGCGGTGCCTTGCTGCGAATAGACGGCTTGGCCGATGAACAGCCGCGAGGTGCCGATGATCTGCGGGATGATATAGTCGCCGAGCGTCAGCGAGAAGGTGAAGATCGAACCGGCGACAATGCCCGGCAGGGCCAGCGGGAACAGCACGTTGCGGAAGGTCTGTCCCGGCGAAGCCCCCAAATCGGACGAGGCCTCGACAAGATTGCCGGGCACGCGCTCGAGCGCCGCCTGTACCGGCAGGATCATGAACGGCAGCCAGACATAGACGAAGACGATGAAGGTGCCGGTGAACGATACCGACAGCGAATTGCCGCCGACAATCGGCAGCGACAGCCATGCGTCGAGAACCCACAACAAATGCAGCTTGGCGAGCAGCCAGGTGAGGATGCCCTCCTTGGCCAGGATCAGCTTCCAGGCGTAGATCTTGACCAGATAGCTCGACCACAGCGGCAGCATGATGCCGAGATAGAACAGCGCCTTCCAGCGACCGCGCGCATAGCGCGCCGCGTAATAGGCGATGGGGAAAGCGATGACGGCCGAGGCCAGCGTGACCAGGGCCGCCATCGTCACCGTGCGCAGGATGATGTCGAGATTGGCGGCCTGGAACAGGTCGCCATAAGTCTTCAGCGTGAACTCACGGTTGATGAGGCCGGAAAACTCGTCGATGGAGAAAAAGCTCTGCGCCAGGAGCGCAAACAGCGAGCCGATATAGACGATACCCAGCCACAGAACCGGAGGCAGCAGCATGAGCAGCAGCAGGACCTTCGGCTTGCGCCAGAAAAGGTCCGATAGCGCGCCGCGCAAGCCGCCGCTGCCGGGCAGGATGGCGGGCGCTGTTGCACGCATCATGGCGGCGTCGAGGCTCATGCCGGCTCGTCCATCAGATGCAGGTGCTCGCGGTTGAAGGTGAGCACCACCGCCTCGCCTTCCCCAGGCAAGGCCGTGCCGGCGGGCACGATGGCGTGCAGCCGCAGCCCGTCGGCGTCGAGCGCCAGCTTCGTCGTGGCGCCGAGATAGTTGGTCGAGACGAGGCGGGCGGATACGCCTTCGCCACTTGTGCCCGCGCTGGCCGCGCGGCCGACACGAATGGATTCAGGGCGCAGGCTGCCCCAGCGATGCTGGCCGGAATAGCGCTGGACGAAATCCGGCGGCAGCACGTTGGAGGAGCCGACGAAATCGGCGACGAAGCGCGTCTTCGGTCGCTGGTAGATATCTTCCGGCGTGCCGACCTGCATGATTTTGCCATCGTTGAAGACGGCGACGCGGTCGGCCATCGACAGCGCTTCGCCCTGGTCGTGGGTGACGAAGACAAAGGTGATGCCGAGCGCCTTCTGCAGCGACTTCAACTCCTCCTGCATGTTCTCGCGCAATTTGAGGTCGAGCGCGCCGAGCGGCTCGTCGAGCAACAGCACCTTTGGCTGGTTGACCAGCGCACGGGCGAGTGCCACGCGCTGGCGCTGGCCGCCGGAAAGCTGGCCGGGGCGGCGGGCGCCATAGCCGGGCAGCCGCACCAGTGACAGCGCTTCTTCCGCCGCCTTGTGCCGCTGAGCCTTGCCGACACCCTTGACCATCAGCCCGTAGGCGACGTTGTCGAGCACGTTCAGATGCGGGAACAGCGCATAGTCCTGGAACACGGTGTTGACGTTGCGGCGATAGGGCGGAACGCCCTCGGCGCGTTCGCCGAAGATCGAGATCGAGCCCGATGTCGGCTGCTCGAAGCCGGCGATGAGGCGCAGGCAGGTGGTCTTGCCGGAACCTGACGGGCCGAGCATGGCGAAGAATTCGCCCGGCACGATGTCGAGATCGACCGCGTCGACGGCGCGCACGCTGCCGAAATGGCGCGAGGCTTTCTGGAAGGAGACGGCGGAGGTCATGGGCTGTCCTGATC
>NZ_RZRK01000347.1:0-6210 GCF_003997835.1 Mesorhizobium sp. M7A.F.Ca.CA.004.12.1.1 | reverse complement strand
GCCTGATGCCGAACCGCGACGGATCGCTTTCCAGCACGGTGATCTCGCCGCGCGCGATCTTGCGGCCGTTGACCACGACGTCGACAGGTTCGCCGATGCGGCGATTGAGCGCCACGGTCGACCCTTTTTGCAGCGCCATCAGATCGGAGACCGGCATCTCGGTGCTGCCGAGGATGATCTGGACATCGACGGGGATGTTCATGATCACGCTCGAATTGGCTGATGAGGCCGCCCTGAAGGCCGCATCGGGGCGTTGCTCCTCTTCATGCAGGACACCGCGCAACTCTTCGATGGCGCGATCGAGTTGCTCGTCCGGCTGGTCGAGGTCGGCTTCCGCCTTGGTTTTGGCCATGATCGTCTCCAAATGCTCAGGCGCGTCCGGCGGCAGCCGGCATCAGCCCGTCGATAAAGTCCTGCCCGGCGTCGTAAGGATGCCTGATCCGGACGGTGTAATTCTGTCCCAGTTTGCCGAACTCGCATACGAACAGCGTCTTGCCCCGTGCGCTGAGACGCGCCTGGGACTGGGCCGTTTCCTCGAATTCGATGACGTCGCCGATTTCGAAACCGGCGAGATCGCCGAGCGTCAGCCGCGCCAGCGGCATCGTGGCCTCGAGCGCCACGGTGGAGCGCATCACCTCTTCCGAAAAGCGGGCGCGCCAGCTGGGGCCGTGATCGTCGTCGCTGACAGGCACGGCTCCGTCGCGGCTGGCCAGCACGACGCGCTGCGGCATCGTCACCGTGACGGTGCCACTATCGGCCGGCGTCGAGATGCCAAGCACGATGCGGATTGCCGCGCCATCGCGCAGCACATACCGCTTCGCCTCGGTGCCGGACATCGCTCGCGGCGCGGGCAGGCGCAGGTCGAGCGAGCGCTTTCCCGATCCGTTGAGGGCCTGCGCGACCTGCTGGAACACCATGGTCGAAACATCGATTTCGATCTGCGACAGATCGCGTTCGATCGGCGATGCCGGCAGATCCGGGTCGCCGCCGAACAGCGTGCAGACCATGATCGCGATCGCCGGAGCATCGATCACCAGGGTCATCGCATCAGAGGACGCCGACGAGCCGATCACGGTCATGGCGAACGTGTCGCCGGCACGCGAACGCGCCTCGGGAACGCGGCTGACCTCGATCGCTTTGAGGTCGACGACGACCGGAACGCCAAGCTCGCTGGTCAGGCTTTTCTGCAACAGCGGTACGGCGCGTTCGGCCATGGCGCGGCCTGCGTCGATGACCTGCGCGGCCTCGCCGCTGTCGCCGACCAGACGCTCGATGATCAGCGAACGCGCTTCCGCTGGGCTGCCCGGACTGGTCATGACAGTGCTGGGACCGATCTATCGCGCATCGTTCAGGCGGCCTTCTTTTCGACGGCACCGGTATTCATCGTGCTCTGTTCGACGGCATCGATCGTCGGCCGTTCATAGGACGAGATGGTCTTGCGGCCGAACTCGATCGCTACCTGCGGCAGCGCACCGTTCATGTAGGCCAGCAGTGTCTGCTTGACGATGATATAGAGGCGGTTCTTCTTTTCGCGCACCGTCTTGATCTTGGTCGCGACCGGTCCGACCACCGAATAGGACAGGAAGATGCCGAGGAACGTTCCGACAAGTGCGGCACCGATCAGACCGCCGAGGATTTCCGGCGACTGGTCGAGCGCGCCCATCGCCTTGACCACGCCGAGCACGGCGGCGACGATGCCGAGCGCCGGCAGGCCATCGCCCACCGCCACCATCGCGTGATAGGCCTTCATCTTGTCGGACCTGATGGTCTGGATCTCTTCGTCCATCAGCGCCTCGATCTCGTGCGAGCGGGCATTGCCGATGATGATGATACGGCAGTAGTCGCAGATGAAATGCGTCAGGTCATGATTGTGCAGCACGGTTGGGAACGCCTGGAAAATCGCCGACTCTTCTGGATTGTCGATATGCGCCTCGACCTCGCTGCGGGATTTCGACCGCAGCTCGCGCATCAGCGAGTGCAGCACGCCGAGCGTCTCGAGATAGTCCTGTTCCTTCGGCACCGCCTGCTTGAAGGCTTCGAGAATGGCCTTGCCGGTGTCCTTGACCGTCTTCATCGGATTGGCAACGAGGAAGGTGCCAAAAGCCGCACCACAGATGATCACGACCTCCCATGGCTGGATCAGCACGTGAAGATGGCCGCCCATGGCCATGAAGCCGCCAAGGACGCAGCCGAGCGTTACCACCAGTCCAATCAGAATGCCCACGACAGGTCCTTCCGCATTTCACATCAGGAGCTAGGGATAGTCCCCGTGCCTTGTGTGAGGCTTGAATCGAGGGCTTGGAAGCGATTCAGTTTCGCGCAAGGAAGTAGGGGTATTGTGCCGGCATAGCTTCGGCCGGAGGCACGTCTTTGCTCAATACCTTTACGAGCTACCAGCTCATCACCAAGGACATTTCAAAATCGATCGACAGGATCGAGCAGCAGCCCGTGGTTGATCGCGACACCAAATATTATCTCGCGAATATCACCAAGGTGAAATCGATCGACGATTTCGTCAAAAACGACCGTTTGTTCAAGTATGCCATGAAGGCCTACGGGCTGGAGGACATGGACTACGCCAAGGCCTTCATGGTCAAGGCACTCAAGGAAGGCGTCTCCGATCCCGACAGCTTCGCCAACAAGCTGACCGACAAGCGTTACGCCGAATTCGTCAGCGCCTTCAACTTCGCCGCCAACGGCGCCGATGCGACCATCTACAACAAGACACAGCAATTGGTGACCAAGAACTATGCCATCCAGGCCCAGATCGCCGGCCTCGATCCCAATTCGGCCTATGTGAAGGGCGAGACGACATACTATCTTGCCAACATCACCAAGGTGAAGTCGATCGACGATCTGATGTCGAACAGCCGGCTCTACACATACGCGCTGGCGTCATTCGGTCTCGACTCGGCGACGGAGGACAAGGATCTCATCAAGCGGGTTCTGCAAGGCGGCGTCCGCGACCCCCACAGTGTCGCCAACAAGATGACGGACAAGACCTATGCCGCGCTTGCCTCCGCCTTCAACTTCGAAGCCTATGGCGAAAACACCACCACCATCAATCCGGCGCAGCAGCCGACCGTCGACAAATACATGCGCCAGACCCTCGAAGAGGATGCCGGTCAGGCCAACCAGGGCGTGCGGCTGGCGCTTTACTTCGATCGCAAGGCCCCAACCATCACCAGCTGGTATGACGTGCTGGCCGACACCGCGCTTGCCAGTGTCGTGCGCACCGTGCTCGGCCTGCCCGATTCCTTCGCCACCGCCGACGTCGACAAGCAGGCGCAGCTGTTCGAGCAAAAACTCGACATCTCGGATTTCTCCGACCCCGAGAAACTCGGCAAGTTCCTGACCCGCTTCACCAGCATGTACGAGATCAACCACCCGACTTCATCGGCCGTCACCTCGGTCAGCGTGCTATTTGCCCAGCCACTCACCGTCGGCATCTCCACCGACCTGATGATGGCCATGCAGAAATTGAGGTTCTGAGGCCATCATGCGGGACAGCCTGTACGTCGCCCTTTCGTCGCAGATCGCGCTCGAGCGGCGCCTCGACACCATCGCCGACAACGTCGCCAACGCCTCGACGATCGGCTTTCGCGCTACCGGCGTGAAGTTCGAGGACGTCGTCTCCGGCACCGGGCAGAAATCGGTATCCTTCGCCTCCCCGGGCAAGACCTACCTTTCCGGCGCCCACGGCGCCTTGAGCGAGACCGGAAATCCCTTCGATTTCGCCATCCAGGGCGATGCCTGGTTTGCCATAGAGACGCCGGTCGGCACCGTCATGACCCGCGACGGCCGCTTTTCGATGAACGAGAACGGCGAGCTGATGTCGATCGAGGGCCACCCGGTGCTCGATGCCGGCGGCTCGCCGATCCAGCTTGATCCCCGCAACGGCCCACCCAAGGCCGGGGCCGATGGTTCGTTGCGCCAGAACGATCAGCTTGTCGGCTCGATCGGTCTCTACAATTTCGACCCAGGCCCGAACTTCGTCCGCTACGGCAATTCCGGCATCGTTCCGGCACGCACCCCGGAGCCTGTCACCGACCGCTCCGATGTCGGCGTCGCCCAGGGTTTTCTCGAAGAGTCCAATGTCAATCCGGTGCTGGAGATCACCCGGCTGATCATGGTCCAGCGCGCCTTCGAGAACACCGCCGCCCTGATGCGGCAGACCGACTCGTCCACAGACGAGGCGATCAAGACGCTCGGCTCGAAATAATCCATGTCGCTCGACCAACCATCCCTGCGCGCACCCGAAAGACAACTCCAGCCGGCGCCGGAAGACCGGCTTGCCGCGCTGGAACGGGTCTGGCGGCGTTTCGCCGACGCCGAGGCGCTGCTCAAGCGCGGCGGCCGCGTCATCGAAGTCACGCCCACGCACTACAAGGTGCACGGCCTTTCCGGCTTCGCCAGGCTGGGCGACATCGTCGAGCAGCGCGGCGATGCCGGTGCGCGGCGCGGCGAGATCGTCAAGATCGGCCGCGACGAGGCCGTCGTGGCACCCTTCGAACGCAGCGCCGATTCCGGCATCGGTGATGCCGTTTTCCGCCGAGGTCCGCTCGTGGTGGCGCCGCATGCCTCGTGGCGCGGCCGCACCATCGACGCACTCACCAGGACGATCGATGGCGGCCCGCCGCTCGCCCGGGGAGACGACACATCGCGCGGCGCCCAGACGACGCCGGGAGCCATGGCGCGGCAACGCGTCGGCACTGCCTTCATGACCGGCGTCAAGGTCATCGACATCTTCACGCCGCTCTGTTTCGGCCAGCGCCTTGGCATCTTTGCCGGCTCCGGCGTCGGCAAGTCGACGCTGCTCGCCATGCTCGCCGGCGCCGACGCATTCGATACCGTCGTGGTGGCGCTCATCGGCGAACGCGGCCGAGAAGTGCGTGAATTCCTCGAGGATACTATCGGCGAGAGCATGGCCAAGACCGTCGCCGTCGTCGCCACCAGCGACGAAAGCGCCATGATGCGCCGGCGTGCGCCGGACACCGCCATGCGCGTCGCCGAGCATTTCCGCGACCAGGGGCATCGCGTTTTGCTGGTGCTGGATTCGATCACCCGCTTCGCCCACGCCCTGCGTGAGGTGGCGACGGGGACCGGCGAGCCGCCGGTCGCGCGCGGTTATCCGGCCTCGGTGTTCACCGAACTGCCCAAGCTGCTCGAACGCGCCGGGCCGGGCGGGGAAGGCAAAGGATCCATCACCGCCATCATTTCCGTGCTGGTCGACGGCGACGATCACAACGATCCGGTCGCCGATTCCGTGCGCGGCATCCTCGACGGCCATGTCGTGCTCGACCGTGCGATCGCCGAACAGGGTCGCTATCCCCCCGTCAACCCGCTGTCGTCCATATCGCGGTTGGCCGGAAAGGCCTGGAGCGTAGAACAGCGCGCGCTGGTGACAAGGCTGAAGTCGATGATCTCGCGCTTCGAGGACACGCGCGATATCCGGTTGCTTGGGGCCTATCAGGGGGGCGCCGATGCCGAACTGGACATCGCCGTGCGCCAGGTGCCGCTGATCTATGAGGCGCTGACGCAAGCGCCGAAGGATCGCCCGTCGACCGACCCGTTCTCCGATCTCGCCCGCCACCTCAAGAGCAAGCTGAAGGCCGATGCCGGAGACTGAACGCGAATATACCGAGCGCATCCTGCGCGACATGATCGCCGAGGCCAACGCCGTGGAGCAAGCCGAGGCTGACGAAGCGAGAACCGCCAAGGCAAAGGCCGCCCGTGACATCGCAGCCAAAGCCGAGGCCGTTCTGGCCAGAGCCGTCAAGCCAATCCTGCCACGAGCTGGCAAAGCCGATCCTGATCTGGCCAGGCCCGTCGAACCCGCTCTGCCCCGGGCTCCCCAGGCGGTGGCTGCCGAGATGACGCAGGCCAGCCGCGACTCGCTGATCGACGGGCTGTTCCCGCGCACCGAATGGCCGCAGCCGCCAAAGGCACCGTTTCCCCGACTGAAGAAGAAGTCCGACCGACGCAGCGATTTCGTCATAGCCGCGCTCGGCATCACGCTCGGCCTGATCTGCGCCCTGTTTCCCTGGTACATCTTCTTCAACCAGGACCAGTTTGGCGTCCAGGCGATGAAGTTCGGCGGCACCGGCTCCAATTCCGGGCGAGCGGGCGGCGGCGTGGTCGCGCAACGCAGCGCGCCGCTGACGGCAAAGGATATTCCCGCGGCCAATCTCGATCTTCTTGCCACGGGGA
>NZ_RZRK01000346.1:0-6213 GCF_003997835.1 Mesorhizobium sp. M7A.F.Ca.CA.004.12.1.1 | reverse complement strand
GCCTCTCCCGGATGATACTTTGGCCCTCGTGACAACGCCCGCGGACCGCACGGACGCAGCCGACCGGCATCTTGCCGGCCGCATCCTCTTTGCCGCCAAGGAAGCCGTCTACAAGGCCGTCTATCCGCTCGATCGCGAGGTGCTGGGCTATGAGGACATCACCGTCGACCTGAACGCAGGCCAGGCGACGACGAAGACCGGCCGCAAGGCCAGGCTCGTTTACTGCGCTGCCCCGCGCGTGGTGGTGCTGGCGTTTGTCGATGGAGATGGGGTTTGAGGTCGGCGCGCTTATTCTGCTGCGCTACGGCGTCATGAGTTCCTAGCCGAACGCGGCAATCGTTGACGTTGGCGCTGCCCCTCACTGTCCTGCCGGACATCTCTCCCCGTATAGTGACGGGGAGAGAGGGGCTGGCCGCGACGCCGGCATTCTTCCCGCAACGCTGGAGATTGGCGAAATCGCCGATGACAGCACCCCTCTCCCCGTCACTATACGGGGAGAGGATGCCGGCAGGCAGGTGAGGGGCGGCGCAGACGCTGGCCATTACGAACGGTCGCTGTGACGCTGTAGGATTATCCGGGTGGATCCTGGCGTCACGAGCCTGGAATCTTCGAAGACTGTTCCTCTTGCGCGCCAACGATCTCCCTATATTCCCGCACTTCGCCATCGAGCCCGCGCAGCCGCCAGCTCTCCCCCTGCCTGCCCTCGACATGACAGGGCCCGATCGGCACCTTGCCGCCGCCTTCCGGCAGGTCGAGCACATAGACGGGGTTGCAGATGCCCGACAGCCGCGCCCGCAGCGCTTCGGTCAGCGCCTGTCCCTGCGCGATCGTCGTGCGCCGGTGCGCCATGCCGCGCGCGAGGTCGCCATGGTGCAGGTAATAGGGTTTGACGCCGAGGCGGTACATCAGCTCGCGGCAGAGCTCCTCCAGCGCCTCGATGCTGTCGTTGACGCCTTTGAGCAGAACGCTCTGGTTGAGCAGCACGAACCCGGCTCGCCGAAGCGTGCGGCAGGCCACCTCGGTAGCGCCGGTGATTTCACGCGCGTGATTGAAATGGGTGACGACGGTGACCATCAGCCGGCCCTGCAGCGTCGCGACGAGCCCTGATGTAATGCGCGACGGCAGCACCACCGGCACGCGCGTATGGATGCGCAGCAGCCGCACATGGGGGATCGCTTCGATGCGCGCGGAGATTTCGGCCAGTGCCTTGTCGGGCAGCGACAGCGGATCGCCGCCGGTCAGGATCACCTCACGGATTTCGGGATGCTCGGCGATATAGGCCAGCGCCGGCTCCAGCGCCTCGTGCGTATAGCCACGACCGATCGAGGTCAGCGATTCCTTGCGGAAGCAGAACCGGCAATAGACCGCGCATTGATAGGTCGGGAACAGCAGCACCCGGTCGGCATGACGGTGCGTCAATCGCGGCACCGGGCTGAAGTCATGATCGGCGATCGGATCGTCGAGCTCGCCCTCCGCTTCCTCAAGTTCCTGCGGAGACGGGATGACCTGCGCCCGGATCGGATCGGCCGGGTCGCTCCAGTCGATCAGGTCGAGATAGGCTTTGGGCGCGCGCACCTTGTGCTTCACCGCCGCGGCTTGGGCGGCCGCGCGCTCGGCTGGGGACAGCGGGAGGGACGCCAGATCGCGCACGTGGCGCACGCCGGCGCGGACGTCCGCCTGCCAGTCGGTGTCAGGGCCGACGGCGGGTGCATCGTGGAGGTTGGTGTCTGAAGTCATCAGGGTTCTCAGGACAGTTTCTGGCGGAGCTATCGGCCGGATGGCCAGGCGGGTCAACCTTCCGGGGTGGCCGCCGCCATCAAATCCACCGCCTGCAAATCCGTAGGTATTTAGCCAAAATGGCACTATTCTGCGCAGTCTGGGCTTCAGGGAAAAGGAATGGATTTCAGCACAGGCCATGGTTACCTGCTCATCGGCGGCCTCATCCTCGTCGGTACTGGGCTGCTCATCCTGTCGCTGATCGTCAATTTGCGCGTCGCCCACAGTGTGCGCGACGACGTGCGCCATCGCGAAAAGCTGCTGGAATACCACCGCAACATCTTCTCGCAGTTGGGCGTGATCCTGATCGGCATCGGCGTGTCCCTGTTCATCTTCTTTTTCCAGCAGAATTACCAAGACCAGCGCAGACGCGAAGCGGATCTTCAGCAGGTTCTGGCCAAGCTGGCGGCGCGCATCGCTCGCGGCGCTCCCCTCGTCGAGTCACTTGGCGAATTCGACGCGCTGCTGGATGACGGCGGGGCCTATATTAGTCCCGAACTTGGTGGAACCAACGCCGCCATCGGCGCGCAGGGAGCGGAGCTTGGCAAGCAGGTCCGCGAAATCCTGCTGGTTGAGCGCGACGTCGACATCCGGGACTTCGACATCCTCAACCTGTCGCGCGATTTCGAGTCGTCGTTCGTCGTCAACGAGCTCGATCCGACGCTATGGTTCGACATCGTGCGCGACGAGAGCGAGATCAAATATGCCATCACCCAACTCACCCTCGACTACAAGGACCTGCAGGATGCGATCGGCGGCGAGCCGATTGAGGTTGCGATCGCCAATCCTGAAACGCAGCGCAAGATCAAGCACGAGGTGCTCGACATCTTCTACGATGCCGACCTCTTGCGCCAGCGCAGCAGGCGATTTCTCGGCCGTGCGTGCTGGCTTCTCAGCCACGGACGCAGCTTTGTCAGTCTTGCACCGGTCGATGCGATCGAGGCCGATGCGAAGTCACATCAGGAATGGATAGACAGGTCGAAGCCCTTGCTGGCGCAGACGAAATCGGGCAACGGCGATTGCTTCAAACTGCTCCGGTACGGCCCGGCATCCTGAACTCCCGGCCGCACCGTTCGATTTGGAAGTCAGTCCCCCACACGTTGCAGCGTGCCGAGATGATTGTCGTCGAGAAAACCTACGGTCATGGCCGACGCCTTGCCGTCAGCGCCGACCACAAAACTTACGCCCGAGGGGCTGTCCGGCGTCTCCGCGTCGGGGAAGGTCAGGAAAAGGTCACCGTCGAAATGCCTCAATGAGTAGGACCGGCCGGCGGCCGGGCCTACCCTGAGCACAAGGTGGTCTCCCGCTTCCGACACAATCGCATCGCCGATGAAGTCGTTGGCGTACCGGCCGGCATAGACGCTGTCCGGCCCGGCTGGCCGTGGCGGAGACGGCGGCGCGGCATAGGCGGCCTTGGCCGCCGCGACCGCCGGACCGAACAGGCCCGCATAGATATCATTCCACGCCTTGACCCAGTCCTTCTCGACGTTACCGTCGAAGACGAGATCGGCGAAGCTGTCGGACAATCCCTCCGGCAGGCCAGTCGGAAAGGCGTTGGCGACGATGACGATGCCCAGCTTCTCCTTTGGGAAGACTGTCACCAGGGTACGCGCCCCGACACTGAAGGCGCCGGCGTGGCCCCAGCTCAGGCCGTGTCGGCCGAATTCGACGTTCCAGCCGAGGCCGTAGAACGATGCGCCGCCGGAGACGGGGTTGTTGCCGCGCGCTATCAGCGGAACATGCGTCTGGCTTAGCGCATCGGCGGCAATCAGTGTCTTGCCGGCATAAACGCCGTTGCCGAGGATGAGGCGCAGCCATTGCGAGAGGTCACGTGCCGTGGAGCTGACGCCGCCGGCGGGCGCCTGCGCATCCGGATCGCGCTCTATCTTCGCGGCCCAGGCGCCATCGACCTTGACGTGAAGCGCAGCACGGTTGCTTTGCTTGACGAAGTCCGAATGACGGGAACTGGTCGAGGCCATGCCAAGCGGACGGTAGAGCTTCTCCTCGGCGACCTCCTCCCAGGGCTTTCCTGTCGGTGTCGCGGCTGCCATGGCACCCTCTGTCAATCCGAAATTGCTGTAGGCATACCCGGCGCGAAAGCTCGACGATGGTGGCACGAACCGCAGGCGATGCACGATCTCGACGCGGTCGTAGCCAATACCTTCGAGGTCGTCTCCGGCGGTGCCTGGAAGCCCGCTGCGATGCGAAAACAGGTCACGAACGGTGAGTTGGCTCGCCGGATAAGGATCGGCCAACCGGAAGGCCGGATCGAGATCGGCGATCTTCGAATCCCAGGACACGATCCTGTCGCTAACCAACGCCGCTACGACGGTGGCGGAAACCGGTTTGGAAAGGGAGGCGATCTGGAACACCGTGTCGGCGTCGACGGTCTCTGGCTTGCCGGCCTCGCGATGCCCAAAACCCTTGAGGAAGATCACCTCGTCATCGCGCACGACGCCGATGGCGAGACCGGGTACAGCACCGTCCGCTACGGCGGCTTCGGCAAGCGCTTCGAGCTTCGACAGGGCAGCAGTGATGCGCTCGGGCGTGAGGGTATCGGCCGGCGCCGCGTGCGGCCAAAGCACCATTGCGGCGATGAAGACCCAAACCCTCCAATGACAGAGATTCCGATTCAGCCGCATGCACAAGCCTCCTCCCAAGCATTCACAAGGCCATGATACAGGGCCGCACGGGTGAGGCCAGCCCTTCTCGGGCCATTCGCGCAACCGGACGGTCGATCTCCTGATCGGCCGCGCCGACGACGCCATCACCTCTGCCGGGCTACCGCATCGACGTCGAAAGCGCGCTGATCGAACATCCGGCGGTCAACGAGCGAGTTGCCGAAGACACCCAGCGGCAAGATTCAGCGGTTCCTGCTGAGGAAGGCCGAGGTGGAGAAGCGGAAGGGGGTGATGCTGCCGATCTCCCCACTTGTGGGACCCGAAGGACGGGCGAGACCCGTGGCTCGCCCGGGAACGGCCCGGCACTACTCCTTTGCGCGAAAAACTTCCGGCACGACGAACACTTCGTCGGCCCGGCCATAGCCGCCGTCGGCGACCTCCTCCACCAGCACCATCGTGAAGGGGCGCACACCCTCGCCGAAAAAGTCGACGAACATGGCTGTCGTTCGATGGATGAGGTCTTCCTTCTGCGCCCTGGAGAGCGCCGCTTGCGGTAACTTGATGTTGGCGAATGGCATGATCTTTTCCTTTCTGTGGAATTTGAGGTTCGGCGTGGAGCGGTCGGCGACGGCTCAGACGACGCCGCCATTGGCGCGGATGATTTGTCCGTTGACCCAGAAGCTGTCCGGCCCGGCCAGGAACGAGACCAGCCCGGCAATGTCGTCGGGCTGGCCAAGCCGGCCGAGCGGGATCATCTTGCCGATGGCCTCGATCTGCGCCTCGCTCTTGCCGTCCGTGAACAGCGCGGTTTCGATCGGCCCGGGCGCTACTGCGTTAACTGTGATGCGGCGCGCGCCAAGCTCCTTGGCCAGGATGTGGGTCATCGCCTCGACACCCGCCTTGGTGGCGGCGTAGACGCCGTAGCCCGGCTGGTAGAGGCCGACGACGCTGCTGGAAAAATTGACGATGCGGCCGCCGTCGCGAAGCCGGCGCGCGCCTTCCCGCATGCCGCGGAACACGCCGCCGAGATTGATCGCGATCTGCGTGTCGAACGAAGCGTCGTCGGTCTGCGCCATCGGCGAAATCTTCATGACGCCGGCATTGTTGACGAGGATGTCGATGCCGCCGAACGCCTTCTCGCCGGCGTCGAACAGCGCTGCGATCCCATTCGGATCGGCGATATCGGCCTGAACGGCGATTGCCTTGCCGCCGCCGGCTTCGATGCTGCGCACAAGCTCTTCGGCCTCGGCGCGGCCCCGTGCATAATTGAGGACGACGGCGACGCCATCGCGGGCGAGCCGCTGTGCGATGGCGGCGCCGATGCCTTTGGAGGCGCCGGTCACGATCGCGGTTCTGGTTTGGCCACCCGTACTTGTTTGATTGGATGTCATGGAAGTCTCTCCGTGTTGGTGACACGGATATAGGCCGACCCGCTTTCCGTATAATCAGCCATCTATTGACATCACTATTCGGAAATTGCGAACAAGGGCCATGGATCGACTGGACACGATGCGGCTCTTCGTTCGCGTTCTGGAGCGGCGCAGCTTTACCGCTGCCGCGGCCGATCTCGGCCTGCCGCGTTCAACCGCGACGGAAGCGATCCGGCGGCTGGAAGAGCATCTCGGCGCGCGGCTTCTGGAACGAACGACGCGGCAGGTGAACGCCACGCAGGACGGCGAAGCCTACTATCGGCGCTGCCTGTCGATCCTGGCCGAGATCGAGGATGCCGAGGCCGCCTTTCGCAATGCCGAGCCTTTCGGCCTGCTGCGCATCGACGCCAGCACGCTGCTCACCCGCACATTCCTGTTGCCGCGCC
>NZ_RZRK01000345.1:0-6217 GCF_003997835.1 Mesorhizobium sp. M7A.F.Ca.CA.004.12.1.1 | reverse complement strand
TCCTTGGCCTGGCCAGCAGCATTCTGCCCGGCAGTCGATGAGCGGCGGCGAGGCTTGGGCGGCGCCGCGATGTCGGCGGACGTGTCGTCAGTGGCTGCCGGCTGGTCGAAGAGGCTGCCGGTCGCGATGGCATCGCCGGTATCCGTATCGTCAGGCACAGCACCGGCGCTGGCCGGCAGATAGGTGCGGGCCGGCGCATTGTCCTGCGCGGCATTGGCCGGCTGTTGACCCTGCGCTGCCAGGGCCAGCTGTCTCGCCTTGCGCTGCTGGTCGGACAGGATCGCCGATTCCGAAACCTCGCCGCGCAGTTCGGTTTCCTGGGCATGGAGCGCAGTCGGGCGCAGCAAGGCAAACATGCTGGTTGCCAGCAGCAAGGCGCAGACCGCCTTGCCCTTTCGTCCTGTCGAATTTTCTGGCTGGGCCCCGGACATCGCCACCACTGCTTGCGCGGCGCACGCGCGCCATACTTACCGAACCGTAAATGGGGATGGTTAACGGAGGGTTGAGGCGGCGGCCCGTCAACCAGCTGAAGCGCTGATTTCCAAAGGGATCCATACCGCGTGCGTCAAGCTTTTGGTTTTGGCGCCTGCCGTCGTCAAAACCACCGCGCACGTTCGGGCAACATGCCTTGGGCCATTTCTGTTGGACAGCGCGCCGGCAAAGCGCTAATCGCATCAGCCATGCATGCGGGATCCCTGGATAAGAAGCCTTCGGACAGGCAAGCCTCGATCGCTTCGGCGCTGAGGACGGTGGCGACAGAACAGGCTGGGGTTGCAGCCCTTGCCGAGGCCTTGGAGAACGGATTGGCCGCGCCTTTCGCGCAGGCGGTCGAGATGATCTCCGGGATTGAAGGCCGGCTCATCGTCACCGGTGTCGGCAAAAGCGGCCATATCGGTTCGAAGATCGCGGCGACGCTGGCCTCGACCGGCACGCCGGCTTTCTTTGTCCATCCCGCAGAAGCCAACCACGGCGATCTCGGGATGATCGCCAGAGACGACGCCATCATCGCCATGTCGTGGTCGGGCGAAAGCAAGGAACTGATGGGCATCGTCGCCTATTCCAGGCGCTTTTCCATTCCGCTGATCGCCATCACCGCCGGAGAGACATCGGCGCTGGCGCGGGCTGCCGACGTGGTGCTGCTTTTGCCGCGCGCGCCTGAAGCCTGCCCGCACGGCCTGGCGCCAACGACATCAACGCTGCTGCAACTGGTGATGGGCGACGCGCTGGCGATCGCGCTGCTCGAAGCACGCGGCTTCACGCCGGATCATTTCCGCACCTTTCACCCGGGCGGCCAGCTCGGCGCCAACCTGACGCAGATCCGCGAGATCATGCATGTCGGCGACAGGCTGCCGCTGGTGGTTGCGGGCACCGGCATGCATGACGCGATCCTGGAACTGTCGCGCAAGGGATTTGGCTGCGTCGCGATCACCGACGCAGACGGTGCGCTGGTCGGCATCATCACCGATGGCGACATCCGCCGGCACATCGGCAGCAACCTGCTGGCGATGACGGTGGATCAGGTGATGACAAAAGGCCCGAAGACCGCGACGCCGGACACGCTGGTGGCAACGGCGCTGCAGACGATCAACAACTCAGCCATCACCAGCCTGATGGTGGTGGAGGGCCGGAAACCAGTCGGCCTCATCCACCTGCACGACCTGCTGCGTATCGGCGCCGCCTAAGGTGTGCTGATCTTAAGGTGATGCCGGCCTGCAAACGACGGTTTCCTGCGCTTCCGGTGCTCACGTACCCAAAGTACGCTCCGCTCCGGTTCTCGGAACCCACCGTTTTCGACTCGGCCTGACCTGAATCTCAACACACCTTGTCCAAGCGGTGGGTTTCAAGAATTCAGACCGCCTCGACGGTCAGTTCCAGATCCGTATCGGCCGCACCCGTCACGCGCACTTGCGTGCCGGCCGGCAAATCCGGGCCGGAGACACGCCACAGCGTATCGCCCAGCTTGATGCGGCCGCGCCCGTCCCGGATCGGCTCGGCAAGTGTCGCCATCCTGCCGACCATTTGCGCGCCGCGCCGGTTGAGCAGCGGCTGGTCGGTCGGGTCGTTGCGGCTGCCGACCAGCTTCTTGCCGACATAGGCCGAGACCAGCGACAGCGCCAGGAAGGCGAGGACCTGGACCTGCCAGGTCCAGAAGCCGGCGTCCCAGACCAGCAGCGACACGGCGCCGATGATCAGCGCGGCGATGCCGATCCACAGCATGAAGATACCCGGTGCGATGACTTCCATCACCAGCAGGATGAAACCGAGTACCATCCAGTTCCACGGGCCGAGTTCGGAAACGATGCGGTCGATCATTGGTTTCGACCTCAGTTGTCGGTTGGGCGAACGACCGGCGGGCGCGCGGCCTGCCTCTGCGAGCCGGTCGTGCCTTCGCTGCGGAAGACTTCTTTGGCGATTTCGCCAATGCCGCCGAGCGAACCGATCAGCGACGATGCCTCGAAGGGCATCAGCACGATCTTGCTGTTGGTGGCCGTGCCGATCCTGCCAAGCGCTTCAGTGTATTTCAGCGCTACGAAGTAGTTCAGCGCCTGCACATCGCCTTTGGAGATCGCTTCCGACACCACCTGGGTGGCGCGGGCTTCCGCCTCGGCCGAACGTTCGCGCGCCTCGGCATCGCGGAAGGCGGCTTCCTTGCGGCCCTCGGCCTCGAGGATCTGCGACTGCTTGAGGCCTTCGGCGGCAAGGATCTGGGCACGCTTGTTGCGTTCCGCGGTCATCTGCCGGCCCATCGATTCGATAAGGTTGGCCGGCGGGTTGATGTCCTTCATTTCGACGCGGGTGATCTTGATGCCCCACGGGTGGGCTGCCTCATCGACGACACGCAGCAGGCGCTCGTTGATGGCGTCGCGGTTCGACAGGAGTTCATCGAGATCCATCGAACCCATGACGGTACGGATGTTGGTCATCGTCAGATTGAGGATGGCGTTCTGCAGGCCGGAAACCTGGTAGGCGGCCTGCGCCGCGTTGAGGATCTGGAAAAAGGCGATGCCGTCGACACCGACAATGGCGTTGTCGCGGGTGATGATTTCCTGGCTCGGAACGTCAAGCACCTGCTCCATCATGTTCATCTTGGCGCCGATACGGTCGATGAACGGGAAAATGAAATTGAGGCCTGGGCTCAGTGTCTTGGTGTAACGGCCAAAGCGCTCCACCGTATAATTGTAACCTTGCGGGATTGTCCTGATGCCTTTGATCAGCAGCACCAATACCAGAAGTGCAAGTGCACCAATCGCAATATCGAAACCACTGAAATCCATTTGGCTCTCCCTCAGACGAAGGCCGCACAAGCCATTCTCGCGCCGCCGACTTCACCAAAGACTTAAGTGTATTTCAGATGCGTTACAATCAGGTGATGATGGATTGTTTATAGGGTTGCACTCAGCGGTTGAAGGCAAACAATCTTGCATCCATGTCATCCAGCCCGTTGATCGAAGCCGGGACAATCTCGGAAGCGACCTGCGAGAAGGTGATGCCGTTGCCACCGTAGCCCATCACCGCATGGATGCGCGGGTGGCGGGGAATGGCGCCGATATAGGGCAGGCCGGTGGTCGTGGTGCCGAACGAGCCGGTCCAGGCAAAATCGGGTCTGGTGTCGAGATGCGGAACTATCAGGCCGAGCTTCTCGGCGATGCGTGTGCTCTTGTCGGCGATCAGCGCGTCGCGCCGCGCTTCGTCGATAAAATCCTCGTCCTCGCCGCCGCAAATGACCCGGCCGTCGACCGTCGTGCGCATATACAGATACGGCTCCGACGCTTCCCAGATGAACGCTGCGTCCGGCCAGAGCTTTCGCGGTTGCGGGCGTGTCGCAATCGCCCATGTCGAGATGATCCGGTGGGCGGTGGCCGGCACGATGTCGACAAGTTCGTAGCCGGTGGCCAGAACAACATGTCGTGCGGTTATGGTCGGGCCATCCCTGGTCGCGACGACAACAGCTTCGGCGCTGTCCTCGATCATTGTGGCTTCCACGGGGGCATAGAAGCGTGCCTTGCGCTCCAGGGATTTCAGCAGCAGCCCAGCCGTCAGCTTGCGTGGGTCGAGGGCGATATTGCCGTGGCCGAGAATGGCGCCTTCGCGGTCGATGCCGAATTTCTCGGCTAGCTGTTGTCGGGTTAAGCAGATGGCGCCGATGCCGGCTAGCCGACGTGCCTCGGCCTCGTCGCGCAGTTCCGGCGGACCAAGCATCGTGCCGGCCAGATAGAGTGACGGCATGCGGCTTAGGCCACAGTTGATGCCGAGTTCGGCAATGCGTCCGGCGAGATTGGAAACGGCGAGCCGCGAGCGTCGCCAGGCCTGCTGGGCCGAAGCTCTGCCGACCATCTTCGAGAGCGTGGAGAGTGGCTGGTCTATTTCGAATGCCACCAGTGCGGTGGTTGCGGCCGTCGAGCCCTTCAGCGGGCCGCGCCGGTCGATGCAGATCACCCGATGGCCATCGGCCGTCAGCGCCTCGGCCATCATGGCGCCGCTGATCCCCATGCCGACGACCAGCACATCCGTGTTGACGTCCCGGATCAGGCCGTCCGTCGGCACCGCAGGCGCGCGATAGGCCGACCAGACGGGCTGGCCAGTTCTGAGGTCGAGTTTGCGGGGCATCGCATTCTCCGGAGGCGCGCCTTAACGCCCCGGAGCTTGTGTTGTTCCGGGTTAGACCCAGCCGGACAGTTCGCGCCGCACCATCGCCTCGATCACCGCCATCCCTTCCGCGCTATCGTTGAGGCAAGGTATATGGGCGAAATTCTTGCCGCCGGCATGGTGGAAGGTTTCAGCCGCCTCGCGGCCGATCTCGTCCAGCGTCTCGATGCAGTCGACGGAAAAGCCGGGATTGACGATGGCGATCGACTTGACGCCGTCCCGCGCGAGTTTTTCCACCGTCTTGTCAGTATAGGGCTGCAGCCATTCCTGCGCGCCGAACCGCGACTGGAAGGTAATGATCAGTTTCCCGTCGTCCCAGCCGAGCCGTTCGCGCAACAGCCGCGTCGTCTTCTGGCAATGGCAATGATAGGGGTCGCCCTTCTCGAAATACGGTTTTGGAATGCCGTGATAGGAGGTGATGACCACCTCCGGCTCGAAGTCCAGTGTCGCCAGATGCCGTTCGATCGAGCGCGCTAGCGCCTCGATATAGACCGGCTCGTCATAGTAGGGCGGCACGCTGCGGACCGCCGGTGCGCGGCGCATCTTCATCAGCGCGCGAAACAGCTGATCATTAGCGGTTGCCGTGGTCGTCGCCGAATATTGCGGATAGAGCGGGAAGGTAAGGATGCGGTCGCAGCCCTGGTCGACCAGACTCTGGGCAATGCTGGCGGTTGAAGGGTTGCCATAGCGCATTGCCCAGTCGACGACGACATCAGGCAGGTCGCTCAGCGCTTCGGCCAGCTTTTCGGCCTGGGCGCGGGTATAGGTGCGCAGCGGCGACTCGTTCTTTTCCCGGTTCCAGATCCGGGCGTAGTTGGCGCCCGATTTCTTGGGCCGCGTGGTGAGCACAAGGCCATAGAGGATCGGATACCAGATCGCCTTGTTGAGCTCGATGACGCGCGGGTCGGACAGGAATTCACGGAGATAGCGCCACATCGGCTTGAAATCGGTGCCGTCGGGCGTACCCAGATTGACCAGCATGACGCCGATCTTGCCCGCCTTGACCGGCGGATGCCCAGCGGGCAACGGGCCGGGCGCCTTTGCGGCCTTGGGTTCGGCAGGGGTGGGAAGCGACATAAGGGTTCTCCGGAAGACGCGAACCTAACCATCTTGCGCGCGCATTCAATGCAGCGTCTGGCCGCACCTTAAAGCGGATTGTCTGAATGGATTCAGACGACCCGCTTTAAGCCTTTGTTTTTATGCGCGTCGTTCTCCCAAAACCGACGTCACTTTGGGGGCGACATGAATTAGCCGAAAACAGGACGCCCGTCCGGTTTTCGGACGGGCGGTGTCATTCAGGCATATAGCGGGGCTATTGCGGCGGGATGGTCAGCGTTGCGCCAACAGGAAGCCGGCGCGGCTCATAACCCTTGTTGGCGCCCGAAATGACCTTCCATTTGGCACCGTCGCCATAGGTCTTCTTGGCCAGATCCCAATAAGTGTCGCCGGCAACGATGACATGGCTGGCTTCGGCCGGCACGGCCTCCGCTGGCTTTGCCGGCTCGACGGCGGGAGCCGGTGCCGCCGGGGCGGGGGCTGCTTCAGCCGGTTTTGCCGCCTCTGCCGGTGG
>NZ_RZRK01000344.1:2448-6237 GCF_003997835.1 Mesorhizobium sp. M7A.F.Ca.CA.004.12.1.1 | reverse complement strand
GTTCGTAGACGGAACGCTTGGCGGTCGCCTCGCGCTCCAGTTCGCGCATCGACACAAGGTCGCTGTTGACGTCACCGCTGCGGACCTTCAGCTGCGCCAGGCGAGAGGCAAGATCCTGTTCGAGCTGGACCGCGCGCTTGAGGTCGACCTGCAGCGACGAGCCGATGCGGCGCAGCTCCGAGGCGATGCGGTCGCGTGCGCCGGCAAGCTGGGCATTGAGCGCCTGGAGTTCGGGATGACGCGGGCCGAACCGAATGGCAGCGCGGTCAGCCTCCTGCTTGAGCGATGCATATTGCGAACGCAGATCGCTCATCGAGTTGGAGTTGATCTCCTCCGGCAAGGTACCGGTGAGAACCGAATTGACGTCGACCGAACGCGCCGAGGCCGCCCGGGCATTCAGCTCCAGCGTGCGGGCGCGGGCAACCGACAGCTGCTCGTTGAGTTTCAGCATTTCGTCATCGCTGATGAGGTGGCCCTGCGCATCGACGAGATCATGGGTAGCCCTGAAATCCTCGACCTTGCGCTCGGCCGCCTCGACCCCTTTGCGCAACTCGTCAAGCCTGGCCGTCAGTTCGTCGGTGGCGCGGCCTGCCGTGTCCGACTGTATCTGGCCGAAGGTCTGCAGGAAGACATCCGTCATCGTGTTGGCGATGAGGGCCGATTTCTCGCCATTCTGCGTGGTGGCGCTGACGGTGATGACGAAGGTCTTGCCGCCGCGCTCGACCGAAAGGCTCTCGGCCAGATTGCCGACAGCAAGTGCACGGCGGCGGGTGTCGTCGACACCCCCCGGCCCGTCATTGCGCGACAGGACGGAGCGGATGAGCGACATGACGCTGAGGCCGCCGCCGCCTTGCCCATTGAATTCCGGATCGTTGACCAGATTGAGCTTGTCGACGACCTTGTTGAGAACGGTGCCTGAGGTCAGCACCCGAACCTGGTTCTCGACGATGGCCAGCGTGGCATCGGAAGCGACGACCGACTGGGTGAGGTCACGATCGGTGAGCTTCAGGTCGCGCGGGTCGACGATCAGTTCGGTGGTGGCCTCATATTTCTTCGGCGTCGACAGCGCGATGGCAAGGCCGAGCGCGGCACCCAGTATTGTCGTCGTCACGATCAGCAGCTTCGACTTGCCGACACCGCGCACGACCTGCATCGGATCGATCAGCGGCTTCCACTGCTGGCTGTCCCTGCCGTCGTTTCGGGATACCGACGCGTCGCCTGCAGCGTAAGGTTCCGATGCATGATCGGCGCGCCGGGCGCCGGCGGTTTCGGCGGCACCAATTTGTGTCCGTGGCGTCGTTTGCGCGCGATATGATGACGAAGCTTGCTCATGATCCCCGTCGGTCACGACCGGATCCGACAGTTTCGGGTTGCGCGCCTCGCGCTGCGAACGGGCGAGGCGATGACGCGTGGCGGCATCCTCGCGCCATGACGGGTCTGCCCGGTCGCCTATCGAGACCAGGGACGCGTCGGGTTCGTCGCCGCGCACAGCCTGGCCAAGCGCCAGCAATGAGCGCTCGCGCTTCCAGTCCTCGCGGTTTTCCCTGTCGACCATCGTCTTGAACTTTACCTTTGGCGACCTGCAAACGGCGCTTGGCCATTCGTTAAGCCACGCTAAACAGGCATGGAAAACAAAAGGTTAATTTTCCCGCACCGAAGCGTCGGTTTCTCGCTTCGGTTGCATCTATTTTCGACACAGGCTTAAGCCTCCAGAACGGCACGTTAAGTTTTCCCGCCTAGGCTCTCCTTGAGAAATGACGCAGGCCAGTGACATACCGCAAAGGCGGCCCCTCGCCCGGATCGGCAGCTTTTTGGCCGAACGACGGGGGCTGCTTCGCGACTATTTCTCGGCGATCAGCGGCGCCGGCGGGCGACTGGTGTTTTCGCTGGCCTATTTCATCGCGCTGGCCAACACGCTGTCCATTTCCGAATTCGGCATGTTCGCCACCGCTTCGGCGGCCGGTGTCATGCTGTCGCGCATCCTCGCCTTCGGTTTCATCTCGGCGCTCTACCGCACCGCCACCATCCGCCCCAATCTGATCGGCACCTTTTCCGCCGGCTTCCTGCTGCTCGGCGTGCTGTCGCTGCCGCTGCTGGCCGCGGCCTCGTTCGGCGTCTACCTGCTTTTCTTCGCCGACACCGTGCCGCTGTCGGTGTTTGCGGCAATCGTCTTTGCCGAAGCGCTGCTGTGGCGGCCGGTCGAGGTGGCGCTGATCGTCAACAATGGCCTGGGCAAATTCGGCCGCGCCGCGCTGCTGGCTATCCTGGCGACCGCGTTGCGGGCGCTTGGCGCGGTGCTGTTCATGTTCTCTGCGCATCACAGCGTCTGGATATGGTCGTGGTTCTATATCGGCGCCAATGCCGCCTCGCTGCTGATTGCCTTCGGCTTCTTCTACCCCCGCCAGCGGTTGCGGCTGCGCATCGAGCTCTATCTCAGGCGATTGGCCGATTCTGTCTACGTGGCCGGCGCCGAAGTGCTGTTCTACCTGCAGATGGAGTTCGACAAGCTGCTGGTGCTGGCGATCGGCGGCCCGCATCTGGCTGGCATCTACGCCATCATTATGCGGCTGGTAGACCTGACCGCCATTCCGATCCGCACCTTCTCGATGATGCTGGTGCAGCGCATGATGCGCGCACCGGAACTGTTGTCACGGCTGGCGGTCAAGAGCGGCATCGAAGGCGGTGTGTTCGCGGTCTCCACGGCAGCGCTGCTGACGCTTGGCATCGTGCTGCATTTCTTCCCCAATGCGCTCGGCAAGAATGTCGCCGAGGCCGCGCCGCTGGTCGTGCTGGCGATCTGCGTGCCTGGCTTGCGCAATCTGGTCGAATATCAGGCCGAGCTTTTGTTCGCGCGCGGCCAGACGCTGGTGCGGGCGCTCAATCTCGGTCTGCTCGCCGCACTGAAGGCGCTGCTTTTGACCTATGTGCTGACGACCATCCTCGACACGCCGAACCTGGTGCTGTCGCTCAATGTCGTCTTCCTGCTTTTGTATCTCGCCTCGACGCTGCTCACCTATTCGGCGATGCGTAAACCGGCAAAGCCCATCTAATCCAGCCCGGTCAAACGGCGGATACGGCCGATATCGGTGCCGATGAAGGATTGCATGCCGATCGCCACCTGCTCCGGCGCCATGGCGGCAACGAAGCGGCGGAACTCGTCGTCCGACAGCGCCTCGCCGGTCCAGTGCACCCGGCAGAACTCCTCCGAACCGTGGAAGTGGCCGGCACCCTGTAGCAAATCGTCGACATAGCGGCCGTAGATCATGCATTCGGAGAATTTGCGCGCCGAGCCGACGACCTCGACCCAGTTGCGACCATGGACCTTCTCGATCTCGCCGCACATGGCCAGCACGGTGTCGCGCCGCCAGGCGATCAGCGTCGAGATGTAGTCGTGGACCGATGTCCGGGACGGATCGATGCCGAGTGCCGACCCCGCGTTGCGCGACCAGATGCGATGCTCCTCATGACCTTCGTCCGCCAGCACGCCGTCGCGGCGGAACAGCCGCGCCTTGCCGTCGCGCCAGAAGGCGGCGCAGTCGAAAGGTTTGAGGAAGGCAACATCGGAATCGCAGAAGATCAGCACATCTTGAGATGCATGCGCCGAGATGGCGATGCGACGCAATTGCTGCACGTGCCAGCCACGCAGCGGCTGGGTCTTCAGGCTGAGCCAGACGCGCCGGCGAAACAGGCTGAGCGGATCATCAAATGCGTGCAGCCAGCGCGGCAGCAATTCACGCTCGTCGACGACCGTGCGGCGGCCGGTTTCCAATTGGCGAAACAGCCTGACGT
>NZ_RZRK01000344.1:0-2438 GCF_003997835.1 Mesorhizobium sp. M7A.F.Ca.CA.004.12.1.1 | reverse complement strand
CACGATGGCCGCCGTCGGTGTCTGCCGCAGCGGGCCTGGCTCGACAGCGGTGCCTGGCACGAACCTGCTGTTCACTTGACATCCTCCGCGGCTTCGGGCGCAAGCGAGAATTTCTGCCTGACGACGCGCAGCAGGAACAGTGGGTTGCCGACCACATAACGGCGCCACAGGCGGCTCGGTTCGACAGCCAACCGGAACAGCCATTCGAGCCGCAGCCGGCGCATCCACAAGGGCGCGCGGGGCACCGCGCCGCTCAGGAAATCAAGCAACGCGCCGACGGCGATCGGCAGCGTGCAGTGGCGCGCGTCGATGTGGCGTTCGATCCACAATTCCTGGCGCGGCACGCCCATGGCGACGAGCAGCACGTCGGGCCGAAGCGCGGCGATCCGGTCGACGATTTCCTGCTCCTGCGAAGCGGGGAAATAGCCGTCATGGATCACCACGAACCGGTGCTGCACCGCCAAGGCGGCCAGCTTGACCGACGCCGCTTCGGCATTGACACGCGTCGCGCCGAGCAGCCCAACGGTCAGCGGCGTCGTCGAGGCCTGCAGGAAGGCCGGGACGAAATCGGTGCCGTTGAGATTGTCGGGAAACGGCGCCCCGTAGAGGAGCCTCGCCGCCAGATCGATACCGATGCCGTCGGGCAGGATGAGGAAATCATCGAGTGCCCCGGCGAACACCGGGTCGGTATAGGCGATGTTGGCGTTGTGGGCGTTGAGGAAACTGACCTTGGTGAAGCGCCGCTCGGCAATCAACCGGTTCAGCAGGGCGATGGCATCGTTCCAGCGGACCGCAACCACCGGGATGCCAAGGATCGTCATCAGCTTGTCGAGCCCGAACGCAGCGCGGGCGGAATGCATGTTCATGCAAACGCCTCCTGCCTGGCAGGCTCAAGCTCTTCGAGGCCGAGCCGGATGGCAGCGTCGAGCGCCTTGACCTGCGAGCCCCGGAACGCGCTGCCGTCGACGTCGCGGATGTCGGCCGCCGCAGCCTCGAGAGCCCTGGCGAAGGCGACGGGATCGTCGGTGACGACGCAGTTGGCCGGACGGTGGTCGATGCCGCGCAGCGAACGGCTCGTGGCGACCGAAGGCAGGCCGAGTTCGAACGTTTCGATGGTCTTCAACTGGACGCCGCTGCCCGCGGTGCTGATCAGCGGAATGACGGCAGCACCGCGCACGAAAGCCTGCGCGTCGGGCACGCGGCCGACAAGTTCGACACCCGGATGCTTCGAGGCGACGCCCGAAGGCATGTGGCCTGCGATGCGGATGCGGAAATCGGGCCGCAGATGCGGCACCACCTTGTCCAGGAACCAGTCGAGGCCGATGCGGTTCGGCTGCCAGGTCCAGGTGCCGATCAGGGCCGCGTCGCAGTCGATGCGGCGCGGGCCTTTCAGGGTTGGCGCCTGGGCACCGGTCACCAGCGGCAGCACCGCCGAGCGGTTGTCGGAGGCGACACCGAGTGCGGCGCGGTCTTCCTCGGCCAGGGTGAAGACGAAGCGCGCCCGGCGGCAGACACGCTCTTCGACGGCCTTGAGCAACCTCGCCTCACGACGAAACAGCAGGCGCTGGAAGAGGCTGCCGGCGGCAGCGGCGTTCTCCCGCGCCGAAAGATACTCGACATTGTGGGCAACGAAGATCGAAGGCCGCTCGGTGAACAGCTTTTCGAAGGCGCCGGCGAACTGCACGGAATTCAGCACGTAGCCGTCAACCGGTCCAGCTTGCTCGATGGCAGCGAGAACATCGCTGTCGGACACGGCGCGCAGCTTGACCGAGGCGAAGGTGAGGCCCGAAAGCAGCGCCTTGCCGACCCAGGCCAGCTTCTGCCGCGCGGAGGCATTGTCCGTGCGCACGTCGATGGCACCCAGCACCACGGTGTTTTCGGGGTCGGCCGCGGGTTTCCCCGGCCAGGTGAAACCAATGACGGTTACGCGCACGCCAGCGCGCCGCAGGGCGGCGATGATCGCAGCGTTTGCGATCTCGTAGCCCGAGGCGAGAGCACCGTCGGGCACGATCGATGTGGCGAACAGTAGATGCATCTCACCTATCCAGTGGTGTAGCCGGTAGCAAAGCGCGGTGAACCCTTGATTAAGCGAGCACATTCGACGGCCGAAAGCCTCTGCTTGCAGGCGTTCTCCGTGCAAGGTGATTAACGAAACCTTATCAACCGCGGTGCTACCAGAGCCCAACTCACCATGTGGCTGGACACGGATGATCCCTTTGCCATCGGACGGTTCGGTATCGGTCGCGGGACGCACGCCGCGGCTTGACGTCGAGGCCGTCGAAGCCGTCGTCACCTTGCCGACCTTCAAGCGTCCCGAGCAGGTGCTGGAAACGCTGGCGTCGCTGCGAGCGCAGCAAACCGGCAGGCGCTTTGCCGTGATCGTCATGGAGAACGAAGCCGAGGCGCGGGCCGGCCCCAAGGCAGCGCTGCCGCTGTTC
>NZ_RZRK01000343.1:0-6245 GCF_003997835.1 Mesorhizobium sp. M7A.F.Ca.CA.004.12.1.1 | reverse complement strand
CTCCTGAGCTGCGCTTCCGTCGGTTCGAACAACCGCGCGGAATGGTGCAACAAGGACTTCGATGCGCTCATCAACAAGGCCAAGACCGTTTCGGACCAGGCCGAGCGCACCAAGCTCTATGAACAGGCACAGGTCATCTTCAAGGAACAGGCACCCTGGGCGACGCTCGCTCACTCCAAGGTGTTCATGCCGATGCAGAAGACCGTCACCGGCTTTGCGATGGATCCGCTCGGTATCCATCGCTTCGACGGCGTCGATATCGCCGAATAAGGTTGCGATACGGGGGCGCCGCCACTTGGTGGCGCCCCCACTCGCCCGCCATGCTGCGTTATATCCTCGGCAAGCTCGCCCTCATCATCCCGACCTTCATCGGGATAACCATCCTCGCCTTTGGCTTCGTGCGCATCCTGCCCGGTGATCCGGTGCTGGTGCTTGCGGGCGAACGCGGCCTGTCGCCCGAACGCCACACGGCGCTCATGCACCAGTTCGGTTTCGACCTGCCGATCTGGCAACAATATCTGACCTATCTGACCAACATCCTCGGCGGTGATTTCGGCACCTCGTTTTCCACCAAGACGCCGGTGCTGAAGGATTTCCTGGTGCGCTTCCCGGCAACGGTCGAACTCGCCATCTTCGCCATGATCTTTGCCGTCATCCTGGGTGTCGCCGCCGGCATCTTCGCCGCGATCCGTCGCGGCTCCTGGTTCGATCAGCTGACGATGGGCACGGCGCTGGCGGGCTATTCCATGCCGATCTTCTGGTGGGGCCTGCTGCTGATCATCGTCTTCTCCGGCACGCTGCACTGGACGCCGGTTTCCGGCCGCATCGACCTTCTCTATTTCTTCAAGCCGGTGACCGGTTTCATGACCATCGATTCCCTGATCTCGGGCCAGAAGGGCGCCTTCCGTTCGGCGCTGTCGCACCTGATCTTGCCGACCATCGTGCTCGGCACCATCCCGCTCGCAGTCATCGCCAGGCAGACGCGGTCGGCGATGCTCGAAGTGCTGGGTGAGGACTATGTCCGCACCGCGCGTGCCAAGGGCCTGGCGCCGCGCCGCGTCATCGGCCTGCATGCCTTCCGCAACGCGCTGATCCCGGTCGTCACCACCATCGGCCTGCAGGTCGGCACGCTTTTGACCGGCGCCATCCTGACCGAGAGCATCTTCTCCTGGCCCGGCATCGGCAAATGGATGATCGACGCCATTTCCAAGCGCGACTATTTCACCGTGCAGGGCGGGTTGCTTTTGATCGCGCTGATCGTCATGTCGGTGAACCTCATCGTCGACGTGCTCTACGCCGTCATCAACCCACGCATCCGGGCCAACTGACATGAGCAACGAAGGCCCAGCCACCATCGAAGCCGCGACCGTCGTCAAGCCGCAGGACGCCAGGCTGCAGATGTTCGGCGAGTTCTGGCATTACTTCTCCGTCAACAAGGGCGCGGTGATCGGGCTCTTCGTCTTTGCGCTGCTGATCCTGATCGCCATCTTCGCGCCGCTGCTGGCGCCCCATTCGCCGGACGATCAGTTCCGCGACTTCTTCCTGACGCCGCCGGCCTGGCAGGAAGGCGGCAACGCGCAGTTCCTGCTCGGCACCGACGCTGTCGGCCGCGATATGCTGTCGCGGCTGATCTACGGCTCGCGGTTCTCGCTCGCCATCGGCTTCGTCGTCGTCACGTCAGCGCTGATCTCAGGCGTCATTCTCGGCCTGCTCGCCGGCTACTGCCGCGGCTGGGTCGACACGCTGATCATGCGCATCATGGACATCATCCTGGCCTTCCCGTCGCTGCTGCTGGCCCTGGTGCTTGTCGCGGTTCTCGGCCCTGGCCTCGTCAACGCCATGATCGCCATCGCCTTTGTGCTGCAGCCGCATTTCGCCCGGCTCACCCGCGCCGCCGTGATGGCCGAGAAGACCCGCGAATATGTCGTCTCGGCCAAGGTCGCCGGGGCCAGCCATCTCAGGCTGATGCTGGTCACCATCCTGCCCAACTGCATCGCGCCGCTGATCGTGCAGGCGACGCTGTCCTTCTCCAACGCCATCCTCGAGGCGGCGGCCCTTGGCTTCCTCGGCATGGGCGCGCAGCCGCCGACGCCGGAATGGGGAACCATGCTGGCCGAAGCGCGCGAGTTCATCCTGCGCGCCTGGTGGGTGGTGACCTTCCCGGGCCTCGCCATCCTGATCACCGTCTTCGCCATCAACCTGATCGGCGACGGCCTGCGCGACGCGCTCGACCCCAAGCTGAAGAGGTCGTGAGCATGCCTCTGCTCGAGATCAAGAACCTCACCGTTTCCTTCGACACCGCGGCCGGACCGTTCATGGCCGTGCAAGGCATCGACCTCTCGATCGAGCCGCGCGAAGTGCTGGCGATTGTAGGCGAGTCCGGTTCCGGCAAGTCCGTGGCGATGCTCGCGGTGATGGGCCTGTTGCCCAACACGGCAACCGTCAAGGCAGACCGCATGGCCTTCGACGGCGTCGATCTCCTGAAGCTCAGCCCGTCCGAACGCCGCAAGATCGTCGGCAAGGACATCTCGATGATCTTCCAGGAGCCGATCGCCAGCCTCAATCCGTGCTTCACCGTCGGCTTCCAGATCGAGGAGGTGCTGCGCTTCCATATGGGTATGGATCGCGCTCAGCGGCGGGCCCGCGCCATCGAATTGATGAAGCTGGTCGGCATCGCCGATCCGGAAGAACGGCTGAGCTCGTTTCCGCACCAGATGTCGGGCGGCCAATGCCAGCGCGTCATGATCGCCATCGCTATCGCCTGCAATCCGAAACTGCTGATCGCCGACGAGCCGACGACGGCGCTCGACGTCACCATCCAGAAGCAGATCCTCGATCTGCTGGTTTCGCTGCAGGCCAAATCCGGCATGGGCCTGATCATGATCACCCACAATATGGGCGTGGTGGCCGAGACCGCCGATCGCGTCATCGTCCAGTACAAGGGCCGCAAGATGGAAGAGGCCGACGTGCTGTCGTTGTTCGAATCGCCGAAAAGCAATTACACGCGGGCGCTGTTGTCGGCTTTGCCGGAGAACGCCGTCGGCGACCGGCTGCCGACCGTTTCCGACATGCTGTTCGAGCCGGCCCCCTCTGCCGCGGGAGCCGCCTCATGAGCACCACGGTCCTCGAAGGCAAGAACATCGTCCGCGACTACCATATCGGTGGTGGCCTGTTCACCGGGCCGCGCACCGTGCACGCGGTCAAGGGCGTGTCCTTCAAGGTAGACAAGGGCAAGACGCTGGCCATCGTCGGCGAAAGCGGCTGCGGCAAGTCGACGCTCGCCCGCATCATCACGCTGATCGATCCGGCGACGTCAGGCGACCTGTTCATCGACGGCAACAAGGTCGACATCGCCAAGGGCGGATTGACCAAAGAGATGCGCCGCAAGGTCCAGATCGTCTTCCAGAACCCCTATGGATCGCTCAATCCGCGCCAGAAGATCGGCGACGTGCTGGGCGAGCCTCTGCTGATCAACACCGACAAGCCGGCGGCCGAGCGGCGCGACCTTGCGATGAAGATGCTGAAGAAGGTCGGCCTCGGTCACGAGCACTACAACCGCTACCCGCACATGTTCTCGGGCGGCCAGCGCCAGCGCATTGCCATTGCCCGCGCGCTGATGCTCAACCCAAGCCTGCTGGTGCTGGACGAGCCGGTCTCGGCGCTCGATCTTTCCGTGCAGGCACAGGTGCTCAACCTGCTCGCCGACCTGCAGGACGAGTTCCAGCTGACCTATGTCTTCATCAGCCACGATCTGTCCGTGGTGCGCTACATCGCCGACGATGTGATGGTGATGTATTTCGGCGAGGCGGTCGAATACGGCTCGCGCGACGAGGTCTTCGCCGACCCCAAGCACAGCTACACCAGGACGCTGTTCGCCGCGACCCCGCGTGCCGACGTAGCCTCGATCAAGGCAAGACTGGCGAAGAAGAAGGCGGCTTAACGTCTCTTCGTCATCCTAGGGCGAAGCGTCGCGCAGACCCTAGGATCCATGCCGTTACCTCAGCCGAAGGGTGCAGCGGAGCAGAATTCTGCACCGTGGCACGGCATGGATCCTCGGGTCTGCACTGCGTCGCTACGCTCCTTGTTCCGCCCGTGGATGACGACGCTGGAGAGGCCGCCGCTCAGGACAATTTGGCGATGATGGCGCGCAGTGCCTCGCCGAAACGGTGAATCTCCTCGACCGTGTTGTAGTGGACAAGCGAGGCGCGGATTGCGCCGCTGTCCATTGAGAGGTTGAGACGCTTCATCAGTCGCGGCGCGTACATGTGGCCGTCGCGGATGCCGATCTGCATCTCGGCCATTTCCTCGACGACCCGCTGCGGCGACAGTGTGCCGATGTTGAAGCAGAAGGTCGGCACACGCTCATTGATGCGGGCCTCGTCGGCAACGCCGTAGATGGTCGCGCCGCAACCTTTCAGCACGGCCAGCATCTCACGCGCCAGCACCAGCTCATAGTCGCGGATGGCGCCCATGCCGGCGACGATGTTGTCGCGCCGCGAGCGGTTGTTGGACGGCGCCAGATTGCGGCCGATCAGTTCCAGATACTGCACGGCGGCATCCATCCCCGAGACGTTCTCGTAGATGAAGGTGCCGGCCTCGACCTTGTACGGCGGCTCGTTGGGGATGAAATCCTCGCGGAAGGTCGGCAGCCGCTTCAGCGTTTCGAAGCGGCCCCACAGGAAGCCCATATGCGGCGAGAAATTCTTGTAGCCGGAGCAGACGAGATAGTCGCAATCCCAGGCCTGCACGTCGATCAGCCCGTGCGGTCCGTAATGCACGCAGTCGAGGAACACTTCGGCGCCGGCCGCATGTGCGATCTCGGCCACCGCGGCGACATCGACGATCGAGCCGATCGAATGCGCGGTGACCGTGCAGGCGACGAGGCGGGTGCGGTCGGAAACCAGCGGGCGCAGATCGTCGACATGCAGATTGCCGTCCTCGCGTATGCGCCACCATTTGAACTTTGCACCGGCGGACTCCAGAGCCAGCCAGGTCGCGATGTTGGCATCATGGTCCATGTCGGTGATGACGATCTCGTCGCGCTCCTGCAGCATCTGGCCGATGCCGAGGCTGACCAGGCGGATGAACGAGGTGGCGTTCATGCCGAAGCAGATTTCCGCCGGGCTATAGGCGTTGATGAGCAGCGCGACGCTTGTCCGCGCATCGGCGACCGACTGGTCGACAGTGACGCTGCGGCCATAACGGCCGCCACGCTGCACATTGTGCGAAACCAGATGGTTGGTCACCGCGTCGAGCACGCTCTGCGGAATTTGCGCGCCGGCGGCATTGTCCAAAAAGATGAAGTCGCCGGCCCGTTGCAGGGCTGGAAACATGGCGCGGATGGCGTCGACGGGGAACGCGGTGGCATTCGCATTGTCGGTTTGATGCTTGTTCACGGGGTAGGCTCCTGCGGAGGACTTGGGCGGGGTGGGATCGGTTGACGAGGTCAGCGCTTCTTTTCGGTCTTGAAGCGCTCTTCAAGCAGGCTGACGAGGCGGACCATCGGCCAGAGAAAGATGAGATAGACAAGGGCTGCGCCGATCAGCGGCGAGGGGTTGGCGTAAAGCGACTGCGCGTTGGTCGCTTCCTTCAAGAGTTCCGGCAGCGCCACGGTCGAGGCGAGCGAGGTGTCCTTGAACATCGAAACGCAGTTGCTGGTCATCGGCGGGATGACGACGCGGATCGCTTGGGGCAGCACCACTTTGCGCAAAGTCAGGAGGAACGGCAGGCCAAGCGCCTGCGACGCCTCGAATTGGCCACGCGGAATGCTTTCGATGCCGGAGCGGAACACTTCTGCCGAGTAAGCCGACATGATGAAGGCGAAGGCCGTCACCGCCGAGGCCCAGGACGACAGGCGTATGCCGAGGAAGGGCAGCGCGTAGTAGATCAGGATCAGCACGACCAGCACCGGCAGGGCGCGGAAGATGTCGGTGTAGCCGACCGCGAGCCAGCGCAGCGGCTTCGGCGCATAGAGCCGCACCAGGCTGATCCCCAGGCCGATGGGGATCCCGATGCCGATGCTCAAAATGCCGAGCAGCAGCGTGTTCAGGAAGCCGCGCAGCAGCGCCGGCAGGCTGGACATGATGACATCGGGGTTGAAGAAGGTGTCGATCAGCGACATCGGAGCGTTCCCGAACCCCAGAGCGAAGAGTGCTCACGTTAAAATCAATTGGCCTCGTCGACGGCGAGGTGATCTGCGGCAGAAGCCGGCGCCAAAACGTGAAATGAATCGTGCCGGCCTGGAA